>CABXBH010000001.1 GCA_902510415.1 uncultured Bacteroidota bacterium
CTGTTAGTCATTCTGGATTTAATAGGTTAAATTAATGCATATTGGATTATTCTAAATATAAAAATATTTACATTAGAGTTGATGCGGGTGATACTATTGGAATGGGACACTTTACCCGATCTCTTGCTTTAGCCGATATGTTAAAAAATAAATTTAAGGTTACCATATTTACCCGTTATTTAACAGATTTTATTTTAAATGAAATTGAAAAATTAGATTTATTTTATGTAAAGTTGTCTGAGGTAGATACAATACATTTTGATGAGTTTTTAAATTATTTAAAAAAAGATGATATTGTTGTTTTAGATAATTATTTCTTTTCAACAGAGTACCAAAGTCAAATTAAAAGAGTGGGGTGTAAACTTATTTGTATTGATGACATGCATGACAAACATTATTTGTCAGACATAGTCATAAATCATGGTTTAGGCCTAGACAAAAACTTATTTTCGATCGAAAAATACACAAAACTTTGTCTAGGTCTTGATTATGCCTTGTTAAGAAAACCATTCTTAAATATAGACTCAAGGAAAAGAACTAAGATTAAATCTTGTTTAATATGTCTTGGAGGTGTTGATTACCATGATATAACCAGCAAAATTTTGGAAATAGTTGAAAGTATTGATCAATTAAAGTATGTTAATATTATTGTAGGTTCAGGTTATAAAAATTTTAATAAACTAGCCTTAAAAACTAAAATGAGTAAAAAAAATATAAAATTGCATTGTTCAATATCCTCTGGCGAGGTTGCCTCACTTATGGAAGATTCTGATTTCGGAATACTTTCAGCAAGTTCCATTTGTCTGGAGGCAATTTCTGTAGGATTGCCTTTTATGGTTGGTTATTATGTTGAAAATCAAAAGGAACTATATTCAAATTTAACAGAAAAATATGGAATATATGGCTTGAATGATTTATTGAAAATTAGAAGTATAGATCTCGATAATTTTGATTTTAAAAATGCTTATCACCATAAAGTAAACTCAAAAGCATTAGTAGATATTTTTTGTGAAATCTAATCACATAATATATATTTGTTCTAATAAATTTATTTGTTTAAAAAGTGAAAGAAAAAGTTTATAAAATTATCCTAAATATTATTGATGATAATGATATTAAGATAGATAATTTAGAAATAAATGAGTCAACTTTACTTACTAATGATTTAGGCTTAGATTCATTTAATCTTGCACAATTAACAGTTGAAATTGAATCTGAGTTTGGAGTTGACATTTTTGAAAATGGAATTATTTCATCTGTTGGTGATATTTTAAATCAATTAAAATGATTTTTTGGATTGAGAGAGATTTTGAGATTTCCTATAATATGTTAATAGAAGATCTAAAAAATGGTGAATCCTCAATAAATCTGTCAGGCTATAATTATTTTTTAAAATTACTTCAAATATTAATCAATGATTATATTCCTGAAAACCCAGATGATTTAATAAATTATATATTAGTAAATAAAGATAGATTAAGTTTCCAAATTCATACTTCTGGCACAACTTCGACTCCAAAGTTAGTTGATATTAAATTAAAAAACTGCGTAAGATATGTAAAAATAAATAATAATTCAGAAAAAAGAATATGGGGTATGGGTTATCCTGTTGGGTCATATGCTAGTACTCAAGTATTTTTTCAGTCATTAATGAACAAAGAGACTATATTATATTTATTTGGAATGGATTTTAAGCTGGCTGATGAAATATTTTCAAATTATCTGGTTACAAATTTAAGCTGTACGCCAACATTTCTAAGTATGCTCTTAATTAACTTTCAAAAGAAACATCCATCTGTTGTTAAAATAACCACCGGAGGGGAAAAGATTAAAAAGGGTTTAATTGACGCTTTTAAAAAAATATTTATTAGAGCAGATTATATTAATATATACGCATCAACAGAAACTGGAAGCTTATTATATTCAAAGTCAGAGTTCTTCAAAATTGAAGAAAAATATAAAAACTTATTAAAAATATTCAATGATACCCTTTGGGTACATGAAAGCTTGCTTAATAACATTAATAATTTAGAGGATGGTTGGTATAACACCAACGATCTTGTAGAATTTATTGATAATAAGCGGTTTAAATTTGTTTCTAGATCAAATGGATATCTGAATACAGGTGGTTATAGAATATCACCGTCAGAGGTTGAGGAGGCAATACTAAAAATTCAAAATGTAATTGATGTTCATGTCTACGGAAAATCAAATTCAATCTTAGGCACAATATTATGTGCCGATATTATTGGGGACAAATTAAGCTCAAAAAAAATAAAAAAAGAATTGATTAGCTCGATTGAAAAACATAAAATTCCACAGGTTATAAGATTGGTAAAGTTTTTTGAGCACGTTAACAATGGAAAGAAAAAAATAATGATATGAAAAATATTTTATTAACCGGTGATTCAAAAGGATTAGGTCTAGAAATAAAAAATGAATTAGTTCAAAAAGGTTATAATGTTATAGGAGTTAGCAGAAGTAGTAAGGATATTAAATACGATTTTAATGATATTAATGGCATTAAGGAATTATACTTAAATATTTTAAAAAAAAGAGGTCCTATCCACGGGTATGTTAATAATGCCGCGCTTGCCTATGATGATATAATAACTAACTTAAACTCTGACAAATTAATTAATATGTATAATGTTAATGTGTTCAGTCCAATGATGCTAACAAAATATGTTTTGAGAGACATGCTTCTCAATAAAACAAAAGGTAGCATTGTACATGTTTCATCAATTAGTGCTCATACTGGATATAAGGGATTGGCTATGTATGCATCATCAAAAGGATCATTAGAGGCGTTTAGTAAAAATACAGCAAGAGAGTGGGGTAGAATTGGAATCAGGTCAAATGTTGTTTGTCCAGGTTTTATGAATACTAGTATGAGTAGCACATTGAGTGATCAGCAGAGAAATAAAATATTTAGACGAAATTCAAAACAAAAAGAACTTCAGGTTTGTGAAGTAAGCTCTGCTGTTAATTTTTTAATTTCTGATAAATCATCTGGAATAACCGGTCAAATTATTCATGTTGATAATGGTACAATATAAATAATAATAATTTGAAACTTAAAACTCGTAAATTATCTATTTCTGATTTAGAATTATTAAGATACTGGAGAAATAAGAATTTTGTTAGAAGCCAAATGTTGAGTAATGAATTAATTACTGGACATAATCATAAAAAATGGTTTAAAAATTTAGATCTAGATAAAAATTTTATTTTTATATACTCAGTGAATAGTATTGATGTTGGTAGTGTAAATTGTAAAATAATTGATCGGGATAAAAAAATTTTTGATATTGGGGTTTATTGTGGAAATTCTGAATTTTTTTCTCACCCTATCAATTTTTTGTCTATGATTTTTATTCACGATTATGCGTTTAATGAATTGATGCTACAAAAATCAAAGACATTAATAAAAAATAATAATTTATCGTCAATAAATATAAATAAAAAAATAGGTTATAAATTTTATCAGAAATTTAATAATAATTTTGATTATTATACACTATCTAAAAATGATTATGAAATAAAAAGAGGTATACATTTAAAATTAATTGAAAAACTCGGCTTATAAAATTTTACTTTTTTTAGTGAAAACTAATTAATATATGAATAAAAATTGTTTTATTATCGCAGAAATGTCGGCCAATCACTGTGGTGATATTGAAATAGCAAAAGAAACCATAAGAGCTGCTAAAAGAGCCGGTGCTAATGCTGTCAAAATCCAAACATTTACCTCGGACACAATTACTTTAAATTGCAGACATGATGATTTTAAGTTAAAAAAAGGATCTCTATGGGAAAATAAATACTTGTACGAATTATACGATGAAGCCCATTTACCTTGGGAATGGCACAAAGAATTATTTGATTTAGCAAAAAAAGAAGAAATAATTATTTTTTCATCACCTTTTGATAAAACAGCAGTAGATTTTTTAGAGAAATTAAATTGTCCAATATATAAAATTGCTTCTTTTGAAATCACTGATATTCCCCTAATAAAATATATTGCTAAAAAACAAAAGCCAATAATTATTTCAACTGGTATTGCTAGTTACAATGATATTAGCCTAGCAATTGATACATGTAGGAAAGAAGGTAATAAAGATATAACACTTTTAAAATGTACTTCATCTTATCCAGCTCCGATTGATGAGGCTAATCTTAAATTGATGACTAGATTTGCTAATGATTTTGATGTAAAAATTGGATTGTCTGATCATACTGCCGGAAGCTTGGTCCCAATACTTTCAGTTGCAATGGGAGCAAAAGTAATAGAAAAGCATTTTAAATTAAATGATTCTATTGGTGGACCAGACGCATCCTTTTCCGTAAATGAGAATGATTTCAAGAGCTTAGTCGATAATATTAGGATGGCAGAACTCGCATTAGGAAGCGAAAGTTATCAATTAACGGAAAAGCAAATTTCAGCAAAATCTTACTCTAGATCATTATATGTTTCAGCTGATGTAAAAAAAGGGGACATTGTTACAGTAGAGAACATAAAATCCGTAAGACCTGGTTATGGATTACATCCAAAATATTTTGATGAAGTAATAAACAAAAAATATATAAAAGACATTTCAAAAGGAACCAGGTTTTCTCTTGATTTGATAATTTAAAAATAAATTAAAATGAAAAAAGTTATAGTATTAGGTGGAGGTGGTTTTATTGGTGGTCATTTAGCAAAAAGATTACTAAATGAGGGTTGCCATGTCAGAATAGCAGATATTAAGAATCACGAATTTTGGGCGCATAACGAAATATGTAATGAATTTATCAGATGTGATTTAACTGACCCTAAGTCTGTCGAATTAGTTATTGATGAAGGAGTTGATGAGGTTTATCAATTAGCCGCAGATATGGGTGGAGCAGGTTATATTTTTACAGGTGAAAATGATGCAAATGTTATGCATAATTCATCATTAATAAATCTAAATGTTGCAAAAGAATGTGTTGAAAAGAAAGTAAAAAAAGTATTTTACTCGTCATCTGCATGTATGTATCCCGAGCACAACCAACTTGATCCAGAAAATCCAAATTGTATTGAGGATTCAGCATATCCAGCTAACCCAGATTCTGAGTACGGATGGGAAAAGCTTTTTAGCGAAAGATTATTTCTTGCATTTAATAGAAATTATAATTTAAATGTTAGAATAGCTAGGTTTCACAATATATTTGGTCCACAAGGAACTTGGCGTGGAGGAAAAGAAAAAGCCCCAGCGGCAATGATTAGAAAAGTTTGTGAAGCGAATGAAAATGATAAAATAGAAGTTTGGGGTGATGGATTGCAAACAAGAAGTTTTTTACATGTTTTTGAGTGTGTTGAAGCAGTATTAAGATTAATGAAATCTGATTTTTCAGGTCCTGTCAATATTGGATCTGAAGAAATGGTTACAATAAATCAACTGGCGCAAATGGCTATTGATATCTCTGGTAAAAATATAGAAATATATAATATTGAAGGGGATGAATTTTTTAAAAAATATGGTTTTAAATGTCCTACTGGCGTAAGAGGAAGAAACTCTGATAATAAATTGTTCAAGAAAAAGATAGGATGGGAAGTAAATCAGCCATTGTTTGAGGGAATGAATAATACATTTGACTGGATTAATCTTCAGGTGAATAAATAATCTTGTGAGGATTTTAAATTGTTAATTAACAATTTTACTTTTTAATGTTAAATAAAATACTTCAAAATCATATTTTTTTATTTTCGGTTAATAAATATTTTATTTTCGTTGTTCAATTTTTCAACTTTTCTTTTATAAGTATAAAATTAGGTCCACTTGGATTTGGAATTTATAGTTTTATTTTTCTTGTAGTTTCTTATTTAAACTACACCTCATTGGGAGTTGAATACTCTCTGAATGTTATTTTATCAACCAAGAAAAACAAATTTCTTCATCGAAAAGTTTTTTCAAGTGGTTTTTTGATTCTTTTTATTACTTCAGTTTTACTAATATCTTTATCTGTTTCCCTTTTTATATTTGATTTTGATATATATACTAAATATTCTTTTAAGGAGTATTTAATACCCGCAGTAGTAATTGCTATTTTTTGGAATTTTAATAACTACTATTCAAATTTATACAGAGTTTACGGAAAACTTTTTGAAATTGCTTTTTTTCAAACTATTACACAATTAATTATTGTACCAATTCTAATTTTTTATAAAAATGAAAATCTTATTGATATTTTAATTTACGGAATTATGATATCACATATTGCATCCTTTTTATTCTTCCTTTTCCGATCTCCAATTAAATTTTCATTTGAATTTAAAAATACCGTTACTTCAATTGTTTTTAAAAGGGGCTTACTGCTACTTTTTTATAATTTAACACATGTATTAATGTTGTTATCACTAAAGACCATTGTCAGCCTATTATATTCTGTTGATGACATGGGAAAATACTCTTTTGCTCACGGTATTTCTCAAACTGCTGTCATGGGTTTATCTGTTATTACATTTATTTTATTTCCAAAGTTGATTAATAAACTTAATTTTGAAAATTTTTCAATGTCTCTTTTCAACAGAGTATTTCATAGATATTTTTCAGCTATTTATTTAATAATAATAACAATAATAATATTCTTGCCTTTATTTTTGTCAATATTTGACGATTATTCCGATTCAAAAAATGCAATAATTTTTCTTTTATTATCCCAAATAATCGTAGGTTGTAGTTTCACACACACCGTTTTACTTATTTCAAATAAAAATGAGATTAAGCTAGGCATGATTGCTCTTATTTCGGTAATTTTTAATATTATTTTTTCATTTGTGGTTCATAACTATTTAGATTTAGAATATCATTTTATAGCTTTTGTAAATATAATATCTGCACTAATATATTCATACTTAGTAATAAGATTGGGAAATAAAGTTGTAAAAAAACAATTTAAATTAGTTTCACCAAAAATAAATTTTTTGGTTATTATCCCTTTCATCTTGATTTTAATAAATACATTGAATTCTGATTTATTAATTATCAATATTATGTCATTATTGATTTTTATAATTTTAGATAGAGATAATATGAAAAAATTATTTAATGACATAATATATATATTCACTGACCTAAAATTATAATGAAATTCCAAAAAAAAGTAATCATATATATACAAACTGATTTCCAAAAGATGATTGCAGATAAGTTGTTAAGTCAATATGATGCTAGTGAGGTTGAAATATTAGATTGTAGGAATTTTAAATTTAATATTTTAGACAAGGATTTTTTTATTAATTGCCATGAACCTTTAAATATTATAAAAACATATATATCTTTTCTTAAAAATAATATTGACATCAGTTGTGAAACTTTAATCGGTTCTCATATTACAAGTTTTAGTTCCTTTTTCATAACTTCTATTATTGAGTACAAAAATTTAAATTTAATAGATGATGGTATAGGGACACCAGTAATTTTGGAGAATGACAACTACTGGAATAAAACAAGAAAAAATAAATTTAAAAACTTTTGTTTTAGGGTTTTAACAAAAGTTTTTTTTAATAAAAAATTTAAGTCCGTAAAAGAAATTATTAGAGATGTTAATTTATATTCTTCAGTTTATGATTTCGATACATTTTTAAATAAAGAAAAAATTTATATTTATAAAAATATCGATTATAAGATTGGGAATTCTAAGGCTTTAATTGGAAGTCCATTCTGTGAATTTAATTACATTAATAAGAAAAAATATGTAAATTTTATTAAAAAGGTAATTTCTAAAGAAGGACCTATAAACTATTATGCACACCCAAATGAATATATTTTAAAAAATGAAGAAATTAAAGGGTTTAACTATATAGAGGCTAATACATATACAGTTGAGGAAAGGTTTTTATATGGCGAAATGCCAAAAATAATTATTTCATTTTACTCCTCAGCAATTATTAATTTGAAAACTTTTAAGAACGAAATTAATATTTTTTATGTCAAAAATAATCTAGTGAAGCTTACAACTAAAGATATTCATAATTCATATGAAAAACTTCTTATAAAGTCTAAAATTCCAAAATATCCAATTGAACTTATAAATTAATTTATGAATTTACAATTTACTATTGCTTTTTTTTTAGTAATAATTTTAGTTTCGTATTTTTTATCAAAATCAAGGATAGAGTTTTATATATATATAATTTTATTTTTGCTATTCTTATCACCTACTAATAAGATTTTAGGGGAAGGTGTTGTTTCTAGATTTAATTTAAATTTTAATAACCTAATTTACTATGTTGGTTTTTTAGTATTTCCTTTTTCTTACTTAAACTACTTGACACAAAGAAAAAACAGATATTTAAATTTCTATTTTACAGGAATTGGAAAAATTTTCAATCTATTTTTTATTATATGTATTTTTAATTTATTTGCTATTTCACTAAAATATCGTGTTGGTGTGTTTGAACTTTCAACTTATATTGTAAACAGTTTTTTAAAGCTATATATAACAATATACTTTGGTTTATTAGCTTTTTCAAAACTTAATACTAAAGCCTTTCACTCTGTTTTTAGAAATATTATTATTACTTGCCTTATATATACATCAATTTTAGGGCTTTTATTTTTTTCTGAAAATAACTTTGCTGATTTAATAGAATCATCTTTATATAGTTTTGATTATGGAGATAATATTATTTTTGATTCCCAAAAAGATGTTTACGATTATTTAGGAAGAACATCTTCAGTATTTGCAGGGGCAAATCAATTTGGCTTCTTTGCCGTTTTTTCTACAATTTTTTTGATTCACTTTAAAAAAAATAAAACATTAAATTCCTTTCTTTTTTATTTTTTACTATTTCTTTCTTTAATTATTTTATTCACTTCGCTCTCAAGAACTAATACTATTTTCTTTTTTGTTTTAATCATAACTTATATGACTACAGATTATTTCAAAAATATATTTAGTTCTTTATTATTAGTTTCAGTTACTATATTGACGATAATATATTTTGATGATTTAATTAAAATTTTTGATAATAGGGTAGTTGAACTCCTTCAACAAACCGAAAATTTACAAAGCAATTTTGAAACCGAAAGAGTTCAATATTGGAAAGATTTTTTCTTTAAAATTACAAGAAATCCATTTGTTTTTATTTTTGGCTTGAACGGATCTAATTTTTCCGATGAATTATTTTTTGAAAGTGGATTATTAAATTTGTGGTCTGCACTTGGACTTTTTCCATTGATTGTATTCATTTATTTAATGTTTAGATCATATTTCTTATTAAGTAACAACCTAAATTATTATAATATGACTCTATTTTTATTTTTGTTGTTTACTTTTTCTGTAGAGATTTTTCAGGGTAATTTCGTTGCATTCAGGTACGAAACAATTAATGCATTATGTATTATATACTTTATATTGTGTAATTACAACTATAAATTAAAATCTAAATATGAATACAAAGAGTATTTTTAATTTCATTCGTTCTTTTCATTTAAAATTTTTTTTAAAGGACTTCCCTGATAATATTGCCATTTATTTCCATAATATTGAATCAAATAGATTTAATGATTTTATAGATATTTTAAAATTTTTTAATGACTTGAATTATAAAATTGTTGACCCCTCTAGTTACGTTAAAAAGGATAATAAAAAAAAGCTGTTTATCAGCTTTGATGATAATTATTATAATTGGATTAAAATTTCTGAGTTATTGGCCAAAAATGATTTCAAGGCTACCTTCTATACTAATTCAGGAGCATTTAGTGATATAGCTACAAAAGAATATTTAAATGATTATTTTAATAGAATTAATTATAAGAAAGACCTTAGGACAATATCAAAAAACCATTTAATTACAATTTACAAAGACCATAATCATATTATAGGTGGCCATACAGTGAATCATTTTAATTTAAACGGTATTAAATATCAAAATGCAATAAATGAAATTTATGAAAATAAAATTCATCTTGAAGAAATAATAAATCATCCAATCTATCATTTTTCTTATCCTTTTGGTATGAGAAGATACTTTAATGAAAATTTAAGGAATTATTGTAAAGAAATAAATTACAAAACGGTGTGTAACGCTATTCCAGGACAACTTTTCAATAAAATACACAATTATGATATATACAGAACAATGTGGGATTTTAATATTGATTTCATATCCAATCTTAATAATATCAAAGTTGATGGAAGACTATTTCACAACTTATTTCAAAAAAGTCCAATTGGTTAAATGAAGAAAAAATTTATAATAATATGTCAGACACCTCCTCCACACTTAGGACAATCAATAATGCATAAATATTTTGTTGAGGATAACTGGAATGAAATCGAAAAGATTCATATAAGATCTGAATTCGCAAAAAGAAGTAATGAATTTGGTAGAATTTCATTTGGAAAAGTTTATGAAATATTTAAAATATTTTTTAAACTTTTAAATGAAAGATTAAAGGGTCGAATCGATCTTATTTATTATCCTCCAAGCGGACCTGCTAACAGAAAAACATTTTACAAAGATTTTGCTTTGTTATCTTTCATTAGGCTGTTTTCAAAAAAAATAGTATTTCATTTTCATGCTGATAAATTTAATAATTTACTTAAATCTTTGTCCTATTTTGAACTTATACTCGCCAAATATATTTACGGTAATCCTGATTTATGTATTATTATTGTCAAGGTTCAAGAAAATGATCTTGAATGGATAAAACCCAAAAAAATTATTTTAATAGAGAACGGGATTCAAGATGTTTTTATTAAAAACGAAATTACCTCAAATAATAATATTTTTAATATTCTTTATATTGGGTTGTTAATTGATTACAAAGGAATTGAGGATGCAGTTGAGAGTATTTTCTTGTTGAAAAAATTGGGTCATAAATTTATATGGACTTTTGTTGGTGGGTGGAGCTCAGAAAAATTTAAACAAAAAATTATGCATCTTATCGATAAGTATGAAATTAAAGAATATATTAATTTCACAGGTGAAATAAATGGACCTAATAAATGGGCTTACTTTAATGATTGTGATATAATGTGCTTGCCATCAAGAAAAGATTTAATGCCTTTATGTATTTTAGAGTCAATGATGTTTGCAAAACCAGTAGTTACAACTAAAATAAGATCATTGCCTCATATAGTTGATGATAATATAAATGGCCTTCTATGTGAACCAAAATCACCCAGTAAACTATCCAAAAAAATATCAAAATTAATTAATGACAAAAAAAAATGTAAAATTCTTGGACAAAATGGAAGAAATAAATTTGAAGAAAACTATACAATAGAAGTTCATTTATCAAAAATGAAAAAAGAAATTTTAAAAATAATATAAGTGCTATGATTAAATCAAAGATTTTGATCACTGGTGGATCAGGTTTTATAGGAAAGAACTTGTCTAAAATTTTTCTTGAAAAAGAAATAAATTTTTTAAACGTTGACAAAGAAAAACCTGAGTTAGTGACTTTACAAAAATATTGGATCAATTGCAGTATAATGGATAAACAGAAATTATTTAATTTGATCAAAGAATATAGTCCAGAATTTGTTATTCATTTAGCAGCAATAACTGACACCCTTTCGGATGATTTAGATTATTACCAAACCAATACAACAGGAACCAAAAATCTTATTGAAGTATGTAATAATGTTGATTCGATTAAAAAAATTATAATTACTTCCACACAATATGTTTACAGGGACTTATCAAATCCGATTCCTTCCTCTGACACTGATTTTAAGCATCATACAACATACGGTTTGTCGAAAGTAATTTCAGAAAAAATTACAAGAAATAAATGTAAAAAAAGTTATGTAATAATTAGACCAACAAATATTTGGGGACCTTACAGTATAAATTATGCAAATGGTCTGTTTAAAGCTATAGATAAGGGTATTTTTGTTTTACCTGCAAATAATGACTCAATAAAGTCGTATGGATATGTAAAGAATATATGTCATCAAATAATTGATATACTTTATGACGAATCAAATTCAGGTAATGTATACTATGTTGGAGAAAGTATGATAAATTCAAATCATTGGGCTGAAAAGATTTTTTTTGAAATTAAAGGGCATAAACCTATTATAGTACCTAAATTTTTTCTTTATTTGGGTTCAGTTTTTGGTGATTTTTTAAGAAAGTTTGGTTTAAAGTTTCCTTTATACTCTACTAGATATAAAAACATGATTCAGAGTTATGAGGTTCCAATTCAAAAGACACTCAAAAAATATTCTTTAAAACACCCAGATTTAGAAGAAAATATTTTTGAAACTATAAAATGGTTTAAAAATGATTTATAAAGAGAGCTGTTTCGGAATTCATTTAACATTTGGTATTCAAAATGTTGACAACAATATTTTTTCTTTTATTGACAAAAGAAAAAAAGGATATGTTTGCGTTGTTGATTTTAATGTAATTTCTCGATCTTTTCAGGATAGTAAATATAATAGAATCTTAAATAATGCAGATTTCAATACATGTGATGGTAGTTTCTTAGCCTTCTTAAAAAATTTAAAAGAAAGAAAAAATTATAAATCATACAACGGCCCTGAAATTTTTAAAAAATTTATAACAAATCATAATTATGTGCAGTTAATCCTGGGCCCCAATGAAAGTGATTATAACCAATTAACAAAAAAAATATCTAACAATAGTCATATTAAACATTTGGAATTACCCTTTTCTGATATTGATGATTTTAACTATAGAAAAATAGCAAGTCAAATTAATTTTATAAAACCGCATATAATATGGGTTTTGCTTGGTGCTCCTAAACAAGAAAGATTTATATCCAACATAATACAGCATGTTGATGGTGGTCTTTTTTTCGGTGTTGGTGCAGCTTTAAATTTTTATCTCGGCAGAATAAAAAATAGAACATTCTCTGTTTTTGGGCTTAGGTTTATTTGGGTTGAAAGAATTTTTATAGAACCAAGAAAACAAATAGGTCGCATCTTAAATTTTCTTACTGTTCTTCCAAAAATAATCCGTAATATTTGATTAATCAGTTATGATAAGAGTTAGTGTTATTACACAGAATGATAAATTTTTTATTCCAAAAAATATTAAATTATTAATTGATGATTCAAAAATAAAAGTTTGTTCAATATACGTAGTAAACGCAAAAGGTTCGATTTCTAATAAAAAATATTTTTTTTTAAAAAATTTTCTTAATGCAGGTTCTATAATTCTCTCTCTGGAATATATTAAAAATTCATTTTTTGATAAATTAGACTCAACATTTAATTACAATATATTTGGTGGGCTAAAGAGTATTAAATCATTATCAAAATTTCATAAAATAAATTATAAAGTCATTAATAATCCAAATAATGAAATAGTTATCTCTAATTTGAGAAAATTGAATTTGGATTTTATTATTTCATATTCTTCTCCATCTATTTTTCACAAAAGGCTTTTAAATACCCCTAAATTTTCATGTTTAAATCTACATTCTTCACTTTTACCCAGTTATTCTGGGCTAATGCCAAGTTTTTGGGTTTTATTTTACAAAGAAGATTTTACTGGCTGTACTGTTCATTACATGGATTCAAAGATTGATAATGGTTCAATTATATCTCAAAAAAAAATAAGTATAGATGGAATAAAGTCTGTATTTAAATTGAATAAATTAACCAAGTATCATGGTGGAAAATTAATGATAGAATCAATCCATAAAGTTTTTAGTGGCGATATTAATCTTATAAAAAATAAAGTGGCTTCAGATTTATATTTTTCTTGGCCTACTAATACTCAAATAAAACAGTTTATTATTGATGGAGGTAGATTATACTAAAAAAATAGCCGTATTTACAATAGATGTTGAGGAATGGTATCATTTGGAATATTTCAAAGACAAAAAAGTTAATAAAAAACAAACAGCCATTGATGGATTAACTAGTTTTATAAGATTAATAGAGGAAAATAATATCAGAGCAACATTTTTTATTGTTGGAGAGTTAATAGATAAAATTAAACACACTTTAATTGATATTGAAGCTAAGGGAAACGAAATTGCTATTCATTCGTACTGTCATAGAAGACCCGTAAATCAAAAAATAAAAAGTTTTAAAGATGATGTTAGAAAATGTCAAAATGAATTAGTAAAAATTTTTCCAAACAAGTTATTTGGATATCGAGCACCTTGTTTTGCATTAGACAGAAAAAGACTTAACGAATTAAATAAATTAGATATTAAATACGATTCCAGTAAAATAAATCAGAGCAATCATCCTCTTTATGTTGATCTTAATATAAATGATTTTGAGAAAATCGTGCCTAATGGAATTTTTGTAAAGAATAATTTTAAGGTATTTGAAGTTTCAACAGTGAAAATATTTGGCCTACAAATTCCGATTTCAGGAGGTGGATATTTGCGAATAATTCCATGGTTTATATATTCTGCTTTGCTGAAAAAATATTTAAAAAATAATAATTTTTTCAATTTTTATATACACCCCTTTGAGTTAAGTACAAACAAATTTGAGCTTCCAAAGGGTACGTCTCTTTTCACGAGGTTTAGATTTAATTATAATAGAAAAAAAGTTGAAAAAAGAATTTCAAGAATTATCAAAATACTAAAAGATTATAATTTTGATTTTAAAACCTTTGATGAATTATAATGAAAAAGATATTAATAACTGGAGGTAATGGAATAATCGGAAGTTCTCTCGTCAAACATATTTCTGAGGAATCAAATTACGAGATTACTGTCATTGTTAATAACAATGAAAAGGTTAACCAATCAAAAATTTATAAAAATGTTATTTATTTAAACTTGGATTTAAGTAAATCGGTTCCTGAAGGGTTTTTCAAAGATGGGTTTCATTTTATAATCCATTTGGCTGCAAAAGCACATTCAAAAGACTCGAAAAGTATATATAACTATAATTCACTTATAACAAAAAACTTGGTCAACTCGATTGATGACCATAGTTCACACTTTATTTTTTTTAGCTCAGTATCAGTTTATGGAGAGTCTAATAGGAAATATCCTATTTCGGTAAATGATTATTGCAGGCCAGCTAGTCACTATGGTAAATCGAAACTATCAGACGAAAATTTTATCAGGTCAATATTTAAGTCATACTCGATTATAAGGCTTTGCCCAATGGTTAGCGGAAAAATAAATAAAGATCTTTTAAAACGCATATATTTGCCTAATACCTCGATTAAATATTATTCGCCATTTAAGCGAGTTTATAATTTTTCAAACTTAGAAATTATTAATAATTTTATTTACAATAAATTAATTGAGGAAAATTTAAATGAAAAAAAAATATATAATTTACATGATGGTGTTGGGTATGATCAAAAAATACTATTAGATAATTTTCCAGGAAGGACTATTAAATTTAATTTTTTCGTTTTATATCCTATATTTTTCGTATTAGAATTATTTTCATTTAATTCAACGGTTTATAAGATAAACTGTTTATTTTGGAAAATGTTTAAAACCAATACATATGATTAAACCTAAACTTGACTCTAAATTTATTAAAATTGATTTTTCTAATTTAATATCAGAAAATCATGAAAATATTGAAAATCTTGTCAAAAATTCAAATATATTAGTAATAGGTGGGGCTGGTACTATTGGTTCAAATTATATTAAGAAAATTCTACCTTTTTGTCCTTCAAAAATTACTGTTGTTGATATAAACGAGAATGCTCTAACCGAATTGACAAGAGATTTGAGAAGTTCAAGCTTGTTGGACTACAAGCCTGACTATATCACATATCCGGTAAGTTTATTAAGTGATTTGTTTGATAATATTTTTAAAAAAGAAAAATGGGATATAGTAGCAAATTTTGCTGCACATAAGCACGTCCGATCTGAAAAAGATAATATTTCAGTTGCTTCTTTAATTAAAAATAATGTTTTTGGTGCTATTAAGCTTCTAAATTTGTGCTCTTCTTGTCCGCCTAAATTTTTTTTTAGTGTTTCTACTGATAAAGCAGCAAATCCTGTAAATATCATGGGAGCATCAAAATTATTAATGGAAAAACTAATTTTATCTAAAAAACATGAATTCAGAGTTACAACGGCAAGATTTGCAAATGTTGCATTTTCAAATGGAAGCCTTTTAGATGGTTTTATCTATCGATTGCAAAAAAAACAACCCCTTTCTTGTCCAATTGATATAAAAAGATTTTTTGTAACACCTGAACAATCAGGTGAAATTTGTTTGTTGTCAACATTTTTAGGAGAATCAGGAAATATATTTTTTCCAAAACTCAACTTTAATTCTGATCAAATATATTTTAAGGATATTGCAATTAATTTTTTGAAATTAAATAATTACAATCCTATCATTCTGGATTCTGAAAATGCTGCAAAAAGATTTAAAATCAGTTCTAATGACAATAACTACCCAATTCTTTTTTTCAAAACAGATACATCTGGTGAAAAACCGTACGAAGAATTTTATAGTGAAGATGAAGAATATGAATTAGATCGTTATGATACGATTGGATTTATAAAGTCAGCAGATATTGATATTTCATTTGCCGAAATTTTAAGTGATTTTAGTAAAATTTTTTCTAACGATAATTTTACTAAATCTGATATAATTGAACTAATTAAAAGATATATTCCGACTTTTATGCATATCGAAACTGGAAAAAGTCTTGATGAAAAAATGTAATTATGTATTTAACTGTAAAAAGATTATTTGATATAGTTTTTGGATTTATTTCTTTAGTAATTTTACTTCCTATACTTCTGCCTATTTCAATAATTTTGCTCTTAACAGGGGAAGGTCAGGTGTTTTATTTGCAAGAAAGAATAGGGCTTAATAATTCAACATTTAATATTTTCAAATTTGCAACTATGTTAAAAAATTCCTTAAACATGGGATCTGGGAGTATTACACTTAAAGATGATTTTAGGGTTACGAAAGTCGGGAAATACCTCAGAAAATCTAAAATAAACGAGTTGCCACAAATAATTAACATTATCAATGGAGATATTAGTTTTGTTGGTCCACGCCCTTTAGTGTATAATACTTTTAATGCATATTCTGACGAAGTCAAATTTAATATATATAAGTCAAAACCTGGATTAACTGGTATTGGTTCAGTTGTTTTTAGAGATGAAGAGTCATTAATATCTTCTTCCAATTTTAAAGATCCACATGTTTTTTACAAAAATGTGATAGCTCCATACAAAGGAGAACTCGAATTATGGTACTTAAAAAACAAATCATTTACTACAGATTTAAAAATAATACTTTTAACAGCCTGGGTAATTTTTTTTAAAAGAAGTAGGCTTTATGAAGTTATATTTAAAGACTTACCGAGAAGAAAATTTGAAATTTGAAATAACAATTTATAATTAACGTAATTTTTCTAGTATATATTTTTTGTTCATTATCGCTTCAAATATCTGTTTAAGTTTATTTTTAAAATACAGTATTATATGACATACAAATTGATCAATATAAAACCAAGTTTTATTTTCATATTTCATAATCATCCTCATTCTATACAACTTATTGCTTATGAATCTAATTTCTTTAACATTGTTAGTTATTTCTAAGTAATCACTAATTATAAGATATCTTTCCACATATAAAAAATTTAATAAATTTCTATTTTTTTCAATTAAACTGCTAAATAATTTGAAATCGTAAAGACTTCTGATATTATAACTTGCTCTTAATGATCCATTATCGTTAATCTGATGATTGTAAATTATATGTTTTAGCATATGAATGTTGCATGGAATAAATGATGTATTATTAAAGATTTTTGAATTTAAAAAGTTTTTTTCGTCCAAAAGTTTTCTTTTAGAATATTTTAGTAAGTGCCGGTGAATTTCTATCGCAAAAATTTGATTTTTATTAATCAGTCTAGGATAATGTCTAGTGTTTATTTCTCTGTACCCCCTTGCTTTTTTATAACCAATACTTTTTAGTAATGTTATTGATTTTTGGAAATGACTTTTTGATACTAAAATATCAATATCTCCTATCATTCTAACCCCCAAATCTATCATATTGTTTTGAAGAACCATTGCGCTTCCTTTTAAAAACACATAATCTATTCTATGTTTATTAAAAATCTCAGCAATGACTTTGCATTCATATAATAAATCCGTATTTCTTCTTTTGTTTATTAAATAAATTTCTTTAAGGTAGTTTTCTAATTCTGAAGGTATATACTTTAAATATTTTTTTTCCTTAAGTTTATAATACAATAATGGTAGTGAAAGAAATTCACTTGTTTTTTTTACAAGTAATTCAAAATTAATATCATTGAATATATTCTTTGAAAGTTCTTTTTTGCTAAAAACTATATCAAACAAAAACTTTTCCTCTAAAGATTGCCTTTGTAATATTGGCATATTAATTTTATGATATATTATAAATATAAGATATATTTCCTAAATTAGCGTCCTGTAAAAACTAAGAAATGGATTTAAAAAAATTGTTTTTTATTGTCTCTTTTGTTGTGGCTATTACATCTTGTTCAACTAAAAAAGATATAATTTATCTGCAAAACTCTGATCAATTTGTAAATTCACCATATACTTACATCGATTATAAAATACACCCTGGAGATATATTAAATATAGTTGTTTCAACATCCATCCCTGAAGCAGCCTTTGCCTATAATAGAATATCACAATCTACTGCTATCTCTAATTCCTTAGAAGTTTTAAAGGTTCAAGGTTACCAAGTAAATAATTTAGGTAATATTAATTTTCCAGGTTTAAATAAAGTAAATGTGATGGGTAAGACTTTACCCGAAATTGAAATTATAATCTTTGATTTATTATTTTCTAAAGGTTTATTAAAAGGCCATAATGTTTCTGTTAAGCTATTAAATTCTACCGTAACCGTACTAGGTGAAGTAAATAGGCCTGGAACTTTTAATTTCCTTGAAACTAACATTAATATAAACGAAGTTTTAGGCTTAGCAGGAGATTTAACAATAACAGCCAAAAGAAACGATATTAAGTTAATTAGAGATATAAATGGGAAAAGAAAAATATTTAAAATTGATTTAACAAATATTGATTATCTAAATTCTGAGTCATATCAAATTTATAATGGAGATATAATAATTGTTAATCCAAATACAACAAGGGTAAAAAACTCTGGTATAATCGGTAATTCGGGTACACTTATAAGTTTACTGTCATTTATTCTCACGTCGATAATAGTAATAAGAAATTAGACAGATGGAAAATAACCTGGAAAATAGTTTAAAAGCCACAATTTTTAAGTATTTAGTTTTTTGGAAGCTAATCTTGTTTTCTATTATTATATTTCTATTTATGGGGTATATATTTCTTCGATATACTCCAAATACCTTTAAGACAACAGGGAAAATTGAAATTATTGATGATGCAATGGACAGTGAAATGGCACTTCCTACAGCAATGACAATATTTAACAGATCTACAATAAACTTAGAAAATGAAATTCAAAATATTAAGTCAAACAGATTAATTGATTCTGTTGTGAGAGAGACTAGATATTATACTAGAATCTTTAATGTAGGTAAAATTAGAAATACTGAGACCAGCGAAATTGATAGCTTTGAGGGTGTGCCTTATGAATTGGATATTAATTTTAACATCGATACGCTAAGCTCACCTGTAAAAATATATATTGAAGTAGATAAAAATGGTTTTAATTTTGAAATAATTGAAAAAAATGAATCAACATTTCATAAAATTAATGGTTATTCAACCGAATATTCTGATAAAGAACTTCCAATAAATTTTTCTGTTGAAAAAACATATATCAAAGAATTAACTGATAAAAAATATTTAATCATACTTAACCCTATATATCTTACTATAGAACAGCTTGTGGCTGATATTTTGGTTGAGCCAATCGGCAAAAACAGTGACATATTAATGTTGACTTATATTTCAGAAAACATATATAATTCTGAAAAAATAATCAATACACTAATCGATCTCTTTGATAAAGATGGTATTAAGGATAGACAGTTGGTGTATAGCAGAACAATCGATTTTGTTGATTCAAGATTTAATTTACTAAGTGGTGAATTAAACACAATCGAAAATCAAAAACAACTGTTTAAACAAGAAAATAATCTTAGTATTTTAGAAACTGATACTGAAATATCCTTAAATCAAAAATTATCATTTGAAAATGAAGTTTTTCTAAAAGAAACTCAACTAGAATTAACTAATCTTCTTATAAGTTATCTTGAAACTAACAAAGACGATTTAATCCCGGTAAATCTTGGTATTGAGGATTCATCATTGAATTCATTTATTGATAGTTATAATAAATTAATTATTGAAAGAGATAAATTTTTATTTAATTCTGGAAGTAATAATCCCAATTTAATTACATTAAACAAGCAGATTATAAGTTTGTCAAAAAATATTTCTAAATCATTGATTAATCACAGAGATAAGCTCAATCTACAGCTTCAGGGACTCTATAAGAAGAATGACAAGTTTTCTCAAGATTTTTTGAATCTACCAAAAAATGAAAAGCTGTTAAGATCAATAGAGAGAGAGCAATCTATAAAAGAAGCATTATTTTTATTATTACTTCAGAAAAGAGAAGAGGCTGCAATAAACTTTGCTGTAACAAAACCATCTTTAAAAATAATTGACAGTGCTGTAACATCTACAGTACCCAATTATCCAAACAGGATGCTGATTTATTTTTTCTCAATAACTATTGGAGCATTATTCCCTATTTCAATATTATATATTTGGTTTTATATAGACGATAAAATACATACTAAAGATCAATTAATTAATACAGGTTATAATATACCTGTAATCGGCGAAATTCCATATTTTGATGATTTAAAAGATGAAAATAGTGATAACAGATCTCCAGTTGCCGAAAGTTTTAGAATGCTAATTTCAAACTTAAACTTTGTCCTAGATAAAAAGAAAATTGAAAGAAGAGCAAAGATCATTCTAGTTACTTCTACAATAAAGGGTGAAGGAAAGACTTTTATATCATATAATTCCGCCAAAATACTGGCCTCAAAATTTGAAAAAAATAATGTTCTGCTTATAGGAGCAGATCTGAGAAATCCACAGATTCATAAATTTATTGATTATGATAAAAAAACAAAAGGCCTTTCAAATTTTTTATCGTCTGATAATAATTCTGTTGATGAATTTATAATAAAATCCACAGACGGATTTTCAATACTGCTTTCAGGGATAATTCCACCAAATCCAACCCAATTGCTTGGTAGTTCAAAAATGAATGATTTGATTAAATCCCTTGGCGAAAAGTATGACTATATCATTATTGATTCTGCACCATGTTTATTAGTTTCTGACACTTTTGAAATATCAGCTTTTGCTGATTCAACTTTCTATGTATGTAGAGCTGCTCATTCTAATATTAAACTTCTTGAATTTGCTAATGAATGCAAACAAACGAAAAAGTTAAATAATATAAATTTCGTTCTTAATTCAGTTGGAAATAGTGGTATTTATGGCTACAAATATGGATATCAGTATGGGTATCAGTATGGATATAAGTATGGTTATAACTACGGATATGGCTACGGTTACTCTGAAGACAAATAGAATTAACTAAATATCCTATTTGAATCAATTGCTTTTTCTAATTTTTCAACTTCATTAATTTTTATTTTTGATTCAAACTCTTTTATATGTCTTAAGTTGTGAATATCACTACCAACAAAGTCAATAAAATTTTCCCTTAGCAATTTATCACTTAGTTGTGAAATGTGTTTTCCATAATATCCGGTTGTAGATAATAGGTTAAGTTGAAATTTACATCCTATTTTCTTCAATTTATGAAAGTCTTTTAAATTGTTGTTAAACATATAAATATACCTTTCTGGATGAGCGATAATAGGGATATAATCATTGAGCTGTAGCTTGAAAACAATTTCATATAAATTAATAGGTTTTGAGTTAAAACTAAGTTCAATTAAAATATAATTTTTATTTATCGTAAGAATTTGTTTATTCTCGGCTTTCTCTATTAAATATGAGTCTGTAAAATATTCAGTCGCATATTCAATTTCTAAACTCCCCTTTAAATTAGAATTCACTAAATCATAACTTTTAATTATTTTCTTGGGATTATTCTCATATAAGCCAGGGTATGTATGAGGTGTGGCAATTATTTTCTTAAAACCCATTTTTTCCATTTCAGATAATAAAACTAATGATTCCTTTATGTCCTTAGCTCCATCATCGATTCCTGGAAGGATATGTGAATGAATATCAACAAATTCTTCAGGTATCAGTTCTTTTAAGGTTGGTTTAGACTTAAATAAATTAAAAATCATACATTTAAATTAAAATAACTTTTGTTTTTTTTCTTAAAGTTTTTAGAGACATTATAATATACACTATTTAAATTATTAAATTTGGAATATGAATTCAGAATTTCCGTTTTTTATTTATTATATAGGTCTGTTGATAGCAACTTTATTTCTTTCAAGGTTCATTTTTAGAAAATATATTCAATTTGCAATGAGCTATAATCTGAAAAAACCCACAAATGATAGGGCAGTTCATAAAGGGATAGTATTTACAGGTGGAGGTATTGTTTATGCAGCTGTAATCATGGTAGCAGCACTTATACTAGATAATTTAGATTTTCTAGAATTTTCAAACTTTAGTCCAATAATAGCATCATCTATATTAGTGGCAATTCTTGGCTTTTATGATGACTTTGTTGATATTTCAGCATTTAATAAATATATAGTACTTACATTTTTGATTTTAATGTTGTTGTATGCAAATGCGACTTTACCAATTATTCAAAATTTAAATGGATTTTTAGGAATATATGAAATTGGATATATTCCAGGCTTATTATTCACATCTTTCGTTTATTTATCCATCATGAATGCTATTAATTTAACTGATGGAATCGATGGTTATTTAGCTATATTTTCAATTTTCTTTTTCACATCATTACTCTATAATTTTGATGTAAACAAATTCTATACTCTTAATACAGTTTCAGTTATTATAATTGGTTGTAGTATTATGTTTCTAAGGTATAATTTCTCAAAGGCAAAAAAACTATTTGTTGGCGATGCAGGATCCTTATTTATTGGATTTTGGATTGCGACATATTTAATTACTTACATAACAAGTGCTCCCACCTCACCACTGGTTAATTTATATAAAATACAGCCTGAGAATATTCCGGTGATAGCAATATCTATGATATCTATTCCAGTTCTAGATACTCTAAGGGTAATGTTTAATAGAATTATTAATAAAAAATCTCCTTTTGCAGCTGACAGGAATCACCTACATCATATTTTACTAGATAGTGGTATGTCACATCTTAGAACATCATTATTTTTGACCGTTATTAATTGGTTTAATTGTGTGCTTATATTTCTTATTGAGCAAAATTTTAACTCAAAAGAGCTAACAATTATATATATATTCATAAGTTTCCTTTGGTTTATCTCATTTGAATATGTTAATAGAAGAAATGTTAGTCTTTTAAAAGGTTAAGTATTTGAATTCTCTTGTCTTGGGGGCTTTTAGAAATATTTATAAAAGATTCAGACGAATTTGTTACAAATTCAAACTTTTCATTTAAAGATTCGATAATTTTATTTTTCACCTTAGATGCATAGTCATATGATAATCCATTATCGACTAATCTCGCAACTATTTCATTACTGGAAACATTACTTTTTTCATTTAACATTTTGATTATTTCAACCCCGTTATTATCAATATTAATTTTAGTTGTTAAAAAGAATAGTTCATTATCTTCAAATGTATATAACTTTGCTTTAGAAATTTGTTCCTTTTTTCTAATACCTTTATACAATAAATTAATAATGATTATAACTAGAGCAATTAGAATAGGGATAAAAAACTGATTTCTGGATTGTTCTATTTTGTAAAGAGGAATTTCTTCCATTGATGAAAGATCAATCAAATTATCCAGCCTATATTTGTTAAGAATACTAGTATTTGCTTTTGCATTATGGGGTTTAAATGTATGCACGTACTTATCATCTAATTCATGCATATTTAATCCCTCAAATTCTTGACCTTTTTTGTTAGCAGAAATGAACGTCCTATTACGATTGCTATATGGATAAGAATGGCCAATTTGTTGGTAGTTAAAGTCTTTGTTATAATTATATCTTATTAATTTCTGATCAAGCATTTTCATTTGATAGAAATAATCTTTTTCAAATATATAAAAACAGGTTTCGTAGGGGATTATAACAGGGTTTTTAGATATGTCTATATTAATATTACCTAATTTTTCCCAGTTGTAAGTTTTAAAATCAAATTTTAAGATTGTTTGATTAAAAAATTGTTTGTTATTAAATGAACTATTTCCTCCAACTATATAATAGTTTGAATCAATTAATAGGGAAGAAAAAGATGCTATTCCGTTTTTTATTTCAATAGGGATATCATTTTTGTATGTCACTTCATCCCATTGGTTTGAATTACCTTCGTCAAATAATAATAATGCATTATTTGTTCTAAATAATCCATATCCTCCAAAATGATAAATTTTATTATTGAATTCCACAATATCTCCAAAAAACTTATTCATGAATGGGAAACTATTATCTAACCTTAAAAAGCTCTTGTCTTTAATGGAAACATCAACAATTAATCCTCCACCAGTGTGAAATAATTTAAATCCATTAGTTTTAAATTTTTTAAACTTAAGGTCTCCCATTAACCCATTAATTACTTCTTTATTTAACGAAAAAGAACTTCTGTAGAATCCTTTCCAAAACTTATTATTTACTTCACTGTCTTTAGGTTGGCTTAGTTGTGTAGATGAAATCAAATTTCCATTTTCTAAGGAGTAGGTATTAAGTTCTAATTTATTGTTAATTATATATAATTCATTGGATGAAATATCAATCTCATACAAAAACTCTCCATTTATTTCATTTGAATTGGGAGAATTAAATCCAACAACAAAGCTTATTATATATATAATTAGACTCTTCATATTAGAAAGAATGATTAGTCAAATATATTAAAAAATTAATACAATGTCTGGTATTTTTAATACAATGTCTGGTATTATAATCAGAAGATTAAATTAAAATGACTTTAAATGTCTGGTTTTTAAGAGCTTATACTGACTTTAGTTTTCTTATGATTTCTGTGGGATTTTCAGCTTTAAAAACATGACTTCCAGAAACCAATACATTCGCTCCATTATCAAGCAGTTTTTTTGCATTATAAACGGTGACTCCACCATCAATCTCAATTTTACATTCAGAATTATTACGGTTTATGATCTCCTTAACTGTTTTACATCTTTCATAAGTTTCTTCAATAAAACTTTGACCACTAAATCCTGGAAAAACCCCCATTACTATTACTAAATCAATAGTATTAATAAATTTTTCTAACACATTAACATCTGTATCTGGATTTATTGCTATTCCGGCCTGTATTCCATTTTTCTTGATACTTTTTATTACTTCATGCATATTATCCTTACATACTTCATAGTGAACCGTAAGAATATCACTACCTAATTCGGCGAATTTTTCTATGTATTTTTCCGGATTTACTATCATTAAATGAACATCTAATGTTTTTGTTGCATACTGGCTGATTGATTTTAACACTGGCATACCAAATGATATGTTCGGGACAAAAACACCATCCATAATATCAATATGAAACCAATCGGCCTCACTTTCATTCACCATCATAATGTCGGTCTTTAAATCTGAAAAGTCAGCAGAAAGTATAGAAGGTGCTATTAATTGATTACCCATTAACAAGAAATTTTAATAAAGGTAAATATTAATGAAATCATTTTTAATTTATCCTAAATAAGTTTTTAGAATTTTACTTCTTGAAGTATGTTTTAATCTTCTAATTGCTTTTTCTTTAATTTGGCGAACCCTTTCTCTTGTAAGATCAAAAGTTTCACCAATTTCCTCAAGGGTCATAGGATGATGATTTCCAAGACCAAAATAAAGTTTTATTACATCAGCTTCCCTAGGGGTTAATGTTTCTAAAGCTCTTTCAATTTCAGTCCTTAGAGATTCGTGAATTAATTCTTTATCAGGATTTGGTGATTCACCACTTCTAAGAACGTCGTATAAATTAGAATCCTCACCTTCAACAAGAGGAGCATCCATGGAAACATGACGCCCAGAATTTTTCATTGACTCCTTAACATCGTTAATAGTCATGTCTAATTCATTAGCAATTTCCTCGGCACTTGGAGGTCTTTCATGAGATTGCTCTAAAAAAGCATACGTCTTGTTAATTTTATTAATCGATCCAATTTTATTTAACGGAAGTCTAACAATTCTAGATTGTTCAGCTAGTGCTTGCAGAATAGATTGTCTAATCCACCAAACAGCATAAGAAATGAATTTAAAACCTCTTGTTTCATCAAATCTTTGTGCAGCTTTTATCAAACCAAGGTTTCCTTCATTTATTAAATCCGGAAGCGTTAAACCTTGATTTTGATATTGCTTTGCTACTGAAACAACAAAACGTAAATTAGCTTTAGTAAGTTTTTCAAGGGCTAATTGGTCTCCTTGTTTAACTCTTTGCGCTAATTCAACTTCCTCCTCGGCAGTAATCAGATCAACTTTACCTATTTCTTGTAAATATTTGTCAAGTGAGGCTGTTTCTCTGTTAGTTACCTGTTTGGTTATCTTTAATTGTCTCATAATGAATTATATAGAAAGGTTTTAAGAATAAAAACTTTACAAAAGTATTATTTATTTTTTATTAAAACCTTTTCTGTTATTGTTTCTGTTAAAAGTTTTCCTAGGCTTATCAACATAGCCTTCAGGCTTTGGAAGTAAAGCTTTTCTTGAAACTTTATCTTTTCTAGTCCTAGGATCAACTCCAAAGTACTTAACATCTAAAGTATCACCCATATTAACAACATCGGTAACTTTATCCGTTTTTTCCCATGCAAGTTCACTAATATGAAGCAGAACTTCATTTCCTGGTGCTTCCATATACTCAACAACAGCTCCAAAGTCTAATAACTTAATCACTTTTACTTCGTATACACTACCCACTTCAGGTTTAAATAACATGGATTCAATTTTTGCTAATACCATATCAATTCCATCTTGATCCGTTCCTAGAATTTCTACAATTCCTTCCTCTGTATCAGGATCTTCGTTAATTACCAAGTTACAACCACTAGTTTTCTGTAATTCCTGAATATTTTTACCACCTGGACCGATTAATGTCCCGATGTAGTCACCAGGTATTCTTCTAGTAATCATTTTTGGTGCATGAGCTTTTACATCTCCATTTGGTACTTTAATAGTATCGGTTAGTTTATCTAAAATGTGTAATCTTCCGTCTTTTGCCTGATTTAATGCTTCAATGAGAATCTCATAGGATAATCCTTTGATTTTAATATCCATTTGGCAAGCGGTAATACCGTCTGCTGTTCCTGTAACCTTAAAGTCCATATCACCTAGATGATCTTCATCACCAAGAATATCACTTAATACTGCATGCTTTTTTCCATCAGAGATTAATCCCATTGCAATTCCTGAAACAGGTTTTTTAAGTTGAATCCCCGCGTCCATCAGCGCCATTGTTCCTGAACAAACTGTCGCCATTGATGATGATCCATTACTCTCAAGAACCTCACTTACAACTCTTACAGTATAAGGACAATCTGAAGGCACCATTCTTTTTAATGCTCTTTGAGCAAGATTACCATGACCTATCTCACGTCTTGAAGTTCCTCTTAAAGGTCTAGCTTCACCTGTAGAGAAAGGAGGAAAGTTATAGTGTAAATAAAATCTTTCTTCACCTTCATATGTAGGTGAATCAATCTGATTTGCTTCCCTTGAAGTTCCAAGAGTAACGGTTGCTAATGCTTGTGTTTCTCCCCTTGTAAATAGGGACGAACCATGAGTAGATGGTAAATAGTCAACTTCACACCAAATAGGTCTAATATCAGTTGTTTTTCTTCCATCTAATCTAACTCCTTTTTCTAAGGTTAGATCTCTAATCGCTTCTTTTTCAGATTTGTAAAAATATTTTTTTATTAAATCTTCTTGTTCTTCTAATTCCTCTTCTGAAAAAGACTCCATTAATTCATCTTTAATTGCTCCAAAAGCTTCACCTCTTTCAACTTTTGAAAGACCTTTTTTAGCAACATCGTAACATTTTTTATAGGTAAAGTCATTGACTTTTTTCATTAATTCTGCATCTTCCTCAGCTAAATCATATTCACGAGTTTCTTTTTTACCAAATGCTTTTGCTAGTTTTTCTTGAGCATCACATTGTTTTTTGATGAATTCATGTGCAAACTTGATTGCTTCAACCATTTCTTCTTCAGAACATTCTTCCATTTCACCTTCAACCATCATTACAGAGTCTTTTGAAGCACCAACCATTATATCTATATCAGCTTCTTCTAATTGAGCTCTACTAGGATTGATAATAAATTCTCCATTTATTCTTGCAGCTCTTGCCTCAGAAATAGCGCATTCGAAAGGGAAATCACTAAGTTGAATTGCTGCAGATGCAGCCAATCCAGCTAGTGCATCTGGCATAACATCTTCATCATGAGACATTAACTGAATCATCACTTGAGTTTCATTGTGATAGTCTTTTGGAAATAGAGGTCTTAAAACTCTATCAACAAGTCTCATTGTTAAAATTTCATCACTGCTAGGTCTTGCTTCTCTTTTGAAGAACCCTCCTGGGTATTTACCTGCTGCTGCAAATTTTTCTCTGTAATCAACTGTTAATGGTAAAAAATCAACATTTGCACTTTTATAATTTGAGACAACTGTACATAACAACATACATTTTCCCATTTGAACTACTACAGATCCGTGAGCTTGTTTAGCTAATTTACCTGTTTCAATTGAAATGGATCTTCCGTCTCCTAAATCAATTACTTCTTTATACGTTTTAGGTATCATAATTATTTTTTGGTTTAATAAATTGTGTGTTGAAGTAGTTTTTAACCAATGAATAACTATAAAACAAAATGTAGAAAAGAGTTATTTTCTTAATCCTAACTCCTTAACAATAGCACGATATCTTAAGATATCTTTCTTTGTTAGATAATCTAATAGTGATCTTCTTTTTCCTACAAGCTTTACTAGGGCTCTTTCCGTGTTATAATCTTTCTTATTTCTTTTAAGATGCTCTGTCAAATGATTTATTCTATGGGTAAAAAGGGCAATTTGACCTTCAGCACTTCCCGTATCTTTAGCATCTTTACCGTGCTTTTTGAATAAATCTTCTTTAGTTTTTTTTGTTAAATACATTCCAATATTATTTAAATGATTATTATGTATGCTGTTATCAGCGGCGCAAATATAGTAAAAATTAAGAAATACAGAGAAAAAAGTAAGTTTATTCTCTAACAGGATTGTTTAATATTAAATCAAGATAAAGATTTATCTTCTTTTTTAAATCCCTTCTGTGAGTTATAAAATCAAGAAAGCCATGGTCTAATACAAACTCAGCAGTTTGAAAACCTTTTGGTAAATCCTTTCCTGTTGTGTCTTTTACCACCCTTGGGCCTGCAAAACCAATTAGTGCACCTGGTTCACTGATATTTACATCACCAAGCATTGCAAATGAAGCTGTTGTGCCACCAGTGGTTGGATCTGTACAAAGAGAAATATATGGAACTTTTGCTTCAGCTAATTGAGCTAATTTAGAAGATGTTTTTGCTAATTGCATTAATGAAATTGCAGCTTCCATCATTCTAGCTCCTCCAGATTTCGAAATTATAACAAGCGGTATTTTCTTTTTTAGTGAATAATCTATGGCCCTAGCAATTTTTTCACCCACAACACTACCCATAGAACCCCCAATGAAGCTAAAATCCATACACGCAATAACTATGTCATTTCCCATAGACTTTCCCACTGCAGTTCTAATAGCATCATTTAAATTTGTTTTTTCTTTAGCTGCTTTTAATCTATCAGTATATTTTTTATTGTCTTCAAACTTTAGAGGGTCTTTAGAGGTAAGACTTGCATTAAGTTCTTTAAATTTATTGTCAAATACTATTGAAAAGTATTCTCTACTTCCAATTCTTACGTGATAATCATCTTCTGGGCTGACATAAAAATTATCTTGAAGTTCTTCAGTGTCTACAATTTTTCCTGTAGGTGACTTATACCATAAACCTTTTGGTATATCCTTTTTCTTCTCTGTTGGTGTCTGAATTCCTTTGTTCTGTCTTTTAAACCAAGCCATAAACTATTAATTAGTATTCAACAAATCTAAAAATTTATAATGTATTGACATTATTTAAATCCTCAAAAGCTTTAATAAGTCTATTTACAAATGTTTTTTCACCTTCACGAATCCATTTTCTTGGGTCATAATATTTCTTGTTTGGAATATCATCACCATCAGGATTTCCTATTTGGGATTTTAAAAAATCTGTTTTTTCGTTAAAATAATCTCTAATGCCTGTCATAAATGCGTATTGCATATCTGTATCAATATTCATCTTTATAACTCCATATCCAATAGCTTCTCTGATCTCCTCTAATGAAGATCCAGAACCCCCATGGAATACAAAGTCAATTGTATTGTGAGGCAGACTAAATTTATCAGAAACGAATTCTTGTGAATTTTTTAAAATTTTAGGAGTCAGTTTTACATTTCCAGGCTTGTAAACACCATGTACATTGCCAAATGCTGCAGCTACTGTAAATTTATCACTTACTTGAATTAATTGTTCGTAAGCGTATGCTACTTCTTCTGGTTGAGTGTAAAGTTTTGATTCATCAACCCCACTGTTATCAACTCCATCTTCTTCACCTCCTGTAATACCTAATTCGATTTCTAATGTCATTCCAATTTTTGACATTCTGGCTAAATATTGCTTACAAATCTCAATATTTTCTTCTATTGGTTCTTCTGATAAATCAATCATGTGGGAGCTGAATAGAGAATGCCCATTCTCTATAAAACATTTTTCATTTGCATCCATTAACCCATCAATCCATGGAAGAAGCTTTTTTGCACAGTGATCAGTGTGTAGAATCACAGGAACCCCGTAAGCTTTAGCCATTGTATGTACATGATGAGCTCCAGCAATTGAGCCATTAATTGCTGAGAGTTGATTCTCATTACTTAGCCCTTTTCCAGCATTAAATCCTGCACCTCCATTAGAAAATTGAATAATTACAGGTGCATTTAATTTTTTAGCTGTTTCTAAAACTCCGTTTATGCTGCTAGACCCTATTACATTTACAGCCGGTAGAGCAAATTTTTTTTCTTTTGCAAGTTTAAAAATTTCTTGAACTTGATCACCTGTAGCTACACCAGGTTTAATATTGTGATTCATAAAAAATAGTTATGTTTTGCGGTTAGTTTACGTTAATTTTAGCACTAGTAAAGTTATGAATAACAAATAAAATGATTACCAAATATCAAATAAAATTAATCAGGTCTTTAAGATTAAAAAAAAACAGAACAGAAACTGGTTTTTTTGTAGCTGAAGGAGAAAAAATAATTGATGAGTTGATTGATTCAGAAATTGAAATTGTTGAAATTTTTTCGATTTCTGAAAAATATAAATCTTGTAATAATTTCACTCTAATTAAAAATGCGCAATTAAAACAGATAAGTAATTTAAAGTCAGCTAACACGGTAGTTGGTATTTTTAAAATTCCTAAACCAAAAAATATTGATTATAATTCTAATATCATTGCATTGGAAGAAATAAATGACCCAGGAAATTTGGGAACTATTATTAGATTATGTGATTGGTTTGGTATTAAAAATATTATTTGTTCAAATAACAGTGTTGATTGCTACAACAATAAAGTTGTTCAGGCTTCAATGGGTTCAATTTGTAGAGTAAATATTTCATATATGGACTTTGAAAATTTATTAATGAATAAAAAACACAATACTATTGCCGCTGACTTAAGTGGAGAAAATATTAAGGACTTTCCCTTTTTGTCAAATCAAATAATATTTTTTGGTAACGAATCAAATGGATTCAGTGAAAAATTATTATCAAAAATTCAAAAAAAAGTTACTATTCCAAGATATAATGATAATATTGATAGTTTGAATCTTGCAAATTCAGTGGCAATTGTTCTTTCAGAATTAAAGAATCAGGTTATTGAAAGGTAAAATTGATTAGAATTCCACTCGTTTTCATAAAATCAATATTACTGGTCCAAGGACTAAGTGGGTCGTTGTCAGGAACATGCTCATCGCTTATTGCAAAAACTCCTCTAATACTAGGACTAAATTTAAACCACTCAAGGTATAAGTCAACTCCAAACCCTAATTCATAAAAAAACACATTTCTTTTAGTTCTAAATTGCCCTAAGCTGTTGTCATCTACGCTATTTTCTTTACTTGATAGATTTAAAGCTGTAGAAATACCTCCTAAGATGTAGGGTTTAAAATTATTAACCCTTTTAGTTGATATTTTTAAGAGTAGTGGTAAATGTATGTAAGTTGACTTAATCTCTCTTTTATGAATATTTTCATTGAAATCTTCCTCATTAAATTGAATAGGGTTATAAATTAAATTTCTATTTGACATAACCAGCCCTGGTTCAAAACGAAGGTCGAAATAATCTGAAATTCTGAAATTTCCTATTAATCCCACGTTAAATCCAACGGATTTTTCTGTTTGAATGTCAGTAAAATCAGAGATATAATCAAAATTATAATCGTAATTATTCATCCCTAAGAAATATCCCCAAGACAAAGAAGGTTTGTCAAAATTTTCATTATTAATTACCTTCTTTTTAGTAAATAATTGTCCATAGCTGTTAATGGAGAAAATAAAAATAAAAAATATCAAAATTATATCTCTCATGATTTTGCAAATATCGAAATTCAATTTGTATAATGAAATAACCTTATTAATTTGGCTTTATTGTGTGTGTTTAATATATGGTTAAAAGTAGCCAATTAGGTAAAATAATTTATATTTGTTCTTAATATTTATTATAACATGAAAATAATAATTGCGGGGTCTGGTGAAGTTGGGTCTCATTTAGCAAAATTATTATCATATGAATCACAGGAGATTACACTCATTGATTCCAATGATGAAAAACTAACTTTTCCTAACAGTCAATTAGATATTAGAGTTGTGCAAGGTGATTGTACATCTATTTCAATATTAAATAAAGCTAATATTTCTGAAGCAGACTTATTCGTAGGGGTTACCGCTGGAGAATCTACAAATTTAACTGCATGCTTTCTGGCAAAACAATTAGGCGCAAAAAAAACTATTGCTAGAATATCTAATCCAGAGCTTTTAGAAAATGAAAATATAGATTTTTCAAATTTAGGTATTAGTGAGTTGGTTTCACCTGAGCTTCTTACATCTAAGGAGATTAATATGGTTATCAATAGGGCAGAGTTTACAGATCCTTTTGAGTTTGATGATGGAGCCTTAATCACTCTTGGATTAAGTGCAACACATACGTCAACATTTGTGGGTAAAACTGTAGTTGAAGCAGCAGAAATTTTTCCGGAAACACATTTTTTTCCAATTTCGATTAAAAGGGATGATAAAACAATAATTCCAAGAGGTGATACTGTCTTTCACTCAGGAGATCATATAGTTTTTATGACTGAGCCTGGCGGTGAAGAAGAGTTGTTAAAACTTTCCGGTCAAAATAATGGAGAGATAAAAAATGTAATGATATTGGGTGGAGGCAGAGTAGGTAAGAAGGTAGCAGAAGATTTATCGTCTGATAGTATAAGTGTTAAATTAGTCGAAATAAATAAAGAGAGGGCAGAAGAATTAGCAGAAGAATTAGCAGAATGTTTAGTTATTTACGGTGATGGAACCAACTCAGAACTTCTTGACGAGGAACATCTTGATCAAATGGATGCATTTATTGCGGTAACAGGAGATTCTGAAACAAATATTATGTCAAGCTTGATTGCTAAAGCAAAAGGAATTAATAAAACAATTGCCTTAGTTGATAATTTAGACTATTATAAATTAACTCAGATAAGCGGAATTGATACATTAATAAATAAAAAATTACTAGCTGCAGATGCTATTTCAAAACATGTTCATAAAGCTGAAGTGGTAGCAATATCGCAATTAGATAATATGGATGCTGAATTACTTGAATTTGTAGTTAAAGAGAATTCTAAAGTTTGTAATAAAACGATTAAAGATTTAGATTTTCCAAGATGTGCTATTATTGCAGGAGTTATAAGAGATGGTAAAGGATATATTGTCTTAGGTGATTTCAAAGTTTTAAGTGATGACCGAATAGTAGTTTGTTGTTTAAATGATTCAATTCAAAAGGTTGAAAAACTTTTCTAAATGAAAATTAATACTAAAATAATTATCTATTTTATGGGATTTCTGTTGTTAATCAATGGAGGTTTTATGTTTTTAAGCGCCTTACTAAGTTTTTTATATAATGATGGTATTTATGGAAGTTTAGTGACCTCTGGCGCAATAGTTTCATTTGTTGGTTTGTTAATGCTTTTCCTAAATAAAAATCATGATAAACAAATAAATAAAAGAGAAGGTTATTTGGTTGTTGTACTTGGCTGGATAGCTATGATACTTTCTGGAACTATACCATATATTCTAACTGATACAATTGATGGTTTTTCGAATATACTATTTGAAACAACATCTGGATTTACTGCTACTGGGGCAACAATAATTAATGATGTTGAAATATTACCTGAGGGTATCTTATTTTGGAGGAGTATTACTCACTGGTTAGGAGGTATGGGTATGATTGTTTTTGCAATTGCGATTCTACCTCTATTGGGAATAGGAGGAATGCAGTTATTTAATGCAGAATCACCTGGGCCAAGTACAGATAAATTACATCCTAGAATTACTGATACAGCAAAAAGACTTTGGCTAATTTATGTTTCCTACACATTTATTGAAACAATATTTTTACAGTTGGCAGGTATGTCTTTTTTTGATGCTATCAATCATTCAATGAGTAATATAGCATCGGGTGGGTTTTCAACCAAGAATGCTAGTCTAGGTCATTGGAATTCTAATCCATTAATCCAATATATTGTAATATTTTTTATGTTTTTAGCAGGGACAAATTTTGTTCTCAGTTATTTTGGATTTAAGTTTAATTTTAAGAAGATATTTAATGATGAAGAGTTTAAAACATATAGTCTATCTATTTTAGGTTTTACTTTTTTTATAGCTGTTATTGTATATTTTAATTCTGATTTTCTATTGATGTATGAAAATCATTTTGAAAGAATAGAAGGTGTATTTAGACATTCCTTATTTCAGGTGGTCTCTATTATTACTACCACTGGTTTTGTTACTGCTGATTATACCTCATGGGGTCCATTGCTTTTACTAATATTTTTTGGTATGATGTTCTTAGGAGGATCTGCTGGAAGTACTTCTGGTGGTTTTAAAATAATGCGTCATCTTTTGATAATAAGAAACGGTATTTTACAATTTAAGAAAATTTTACACCCTCATGCTATAATACCACTTAGATATAATAAATCCTCTGTTTCGACTGAAATTACACACAATATATTAGGTTTTTTCATTGTATATATGCTTTCTTTTATGATTGGTACTATTGTATTTGCTCTGTTAGGACTGGATTTTGAATCTGCACTAGGTGTATCTGCATCTAGTCTTGGTAATGTTGGTCCGTCGATTGGATTATATGGGCCAATGAACACATTTTTTGAATTGCCATTACTAGCCAAATGGTGGGCATCTTTTCTAATGTTGCTAGGAAGACTTGAATTATTCACTGTTCTTATTGTATTTACTCCTTACTTTTGGAGTAAAAGGTAAAATTTATTTTTCTAGAGCAGCCTTAATTCTATCAACAGCTTTTATTATTTGTTCCTTTGAGGCAGCGTAAGATATTCTAATGCAGTTTGGATTTCCAAAAGCATCTCCAGTAACAGTTGCTACTAATGCCTTTTCCAATAAAAACATTGACATGTCAGATGCATTTTTGATTTCAAATCCATTGATGTTTTTTCCAAAATAAAAAGAAATATCTGGAAAAACATAGAAAGCTCCATCAGGAACATTACAATTAAACCCAATTATATTACCTAATAATTCAAGAATTAAATTCCTTCTAGATTCAAATTCATCAACCATGTATTTGATTTTTTCTGGATTCTCGTTTAAAGCAGTTATCACTGCTCGTTGAGCAATACAATTAGCTCCACTTGTTACCTGACCTTGTACTTTATTGCACGCTCTAGCTATCCATTCAGGCGCTCCAATATACCCAATTCTCCAACCTGTCATTGCAAAGGCTTTTGAAACCCCATTAACTGTTATGGTCCTTTCTTTTATTTTATTAAATGCTCCAATACTAATATGGCCACCTTTGTAATTGATGTGCTCATAAATTTCGTCTGAAACAACAAATATGTTTTTGAAAGATTCCAGAACAGTTGATATTTCTTCTAATTCATTAGAAGAGTAAACAGAACCACTTGGGTTGCAAGGTGAACTAAACCAAACCATTTTCGTGTTATTAGTTATGGCAGATTTAAGTTGTTCACCTGTCATTTTAAAATCATTTTCAATATTGGTTTTAATTTCAACTGGAATACCACCTTTTAATTTAATTATATCAGCATAGCTAACCCAGTATGGACATGGTAAAATAACTTCATCTCCAGGATTTATTAAAACAGATGCAATATTATATAATGCTTGCTTAGCTCCTGTTGAAACAACTATTTGAGAAGGTGAAAATATTAAATTATTATCTCTTTTAAACTTATTTATTATTGCATTTTTAAGATCAGTATATCCATCAACAGGGGTGTAAGAATTGAAATTTTGATCGATAGCATCTTTTGCTGCTTTCTTAATAAAGTCCGGTATATTAAAATCTGGCTCACCTAAACTTAGACCAATAACATCTTTACCTTCAGATCTTAATTCTCTAGCTTTGGCAGCCATTGCTAAGGTTTGCGATGTTGCTAAATTTTTAACTCTTTCTGATAAAAATTTTTCCATGATACTAAATTGAACTCAAAAGTAATACATAGGCTTAATTATTAAAATTATTGTTTACAATATCATACTTTTGTTTAATAACTTTTTGTAATGAAAATAATACTAGATAAGTTTCCAGATTTAAGTGAAAAGCAAATCAGTCAGTTTTCAAAATTAAAAGATCTATATACCTATTGGAATGATAAAATTAATGTCATCTCTAGAAAAGATATTGAAAATATATATTTGAGACATATCCTTCATTCTTTAGCAATAGCAAAATTTATCACTTTTAAAAATGGCACAACAGTTTTAGATTTGGGAACTGGCGGTGGTTTTCCTGGAATACCTTTATCAATTATTTTCCCTAATACTAATTTTATTCTTTCGGATAGTATTAAAAAGAAAATTCTGGTTGTAAACGAAGTTGCCAAGCAATTAGGTTTGGAAAATGTTAAATCAGAATGGTCAAGAGCTGAAAATCTTAATCACAAATATGATTTTTTAGTTACAAGGGCAGTTGCAAAGATGCCTAAAATAATTGAGTGGTCTAAAGGAAATTTTAATCCTATTTCTATAAACGAAATATCAAATGGAATAATAGCTTTGAAAGGGGGAGATGTTACGAAAGAATTATTAGGGATTGAAAAAAAAAAAATAGTGGATATCAAAAATTTTTTTGATAACCACTATTTTATTGATAAGAAGATTGTATATGTATCTTCTTAATTTATCTAACTCTTAGCTTAAAATTATTTACTCCATTTTCACTTTCAACTTTAATAAAGTAAATCGATGTTGATAGTGAGCTAAGATTGATTTGATATGTTCGATTATTAATAGATTCTTCAATTATTTTTTGACCAAGAACATTATAAATTTGAATATTCTTTAAAACTTCGCTTGAACTTATATTTAATAAATCATTGAGGGGGTTATAAAAATATTCAAAATCTAAGATTTCATTCTGTCCTAATCCTAGAGTTCCCTCAACTTTAAATGAATCTGTTTGAAGAACAAACGAATCATTACCTACATAATGAATTGCAATTCTGATATTTTGACCTTCATAAGCAGATAAATCAAATTCATAGTTTGTCCAAGATGTTGGCGCTTCAATATATGATCCATCAGAAATTACAGTAAAGTCATTATAATCAGAACTATTCCCTACTGCTATTTGGAATCTTTCTAATCCATATGTGTCATTTACAGATTTTGCTCTCATTGAAAATATAGGAGACGTAATTCCACTAAGTGAAAATTCAGGGCTAATCATCCAATCATCATTTGGGGTTGTAGTTCCGTTTGCACCTGAAGCAACAAAATATAGTCCTTGGTCACCCTCATATGTATCCCATTCTGGAGCTGGTGATCCAGTTACAGTTGCTAGCTCATCATTATAAATAATTCCAGTTCCAACATAACTTTCATTTTCAAAATCGACAGCATTTGCACCCCATGTTGTTCCTCCGTCAAGATCATGCATTACCCAATCTCCAATATCGCTAATAATAAATGCATCATAACACTCAAAATTATCTCTCCACGCTATAGGAAGTTCATAATTATCAGGACAATTAGTAGCTTCTTGACTTACAATGTTAATCACAACAGAATCATTAGAATCATCTTCATCATTCATCAGTGAAGTTCCAGCTATTATTTCATAATCACCGACTATTGAAAAGTCAACGGTATTATTAAATGTAAAACTGGTTTCTTGACCTGAAATAATGGTTTCACTAACCGTTTCAATAACTTGATCTCCTCCGTTAACTTGATAATAGACATCAAAATTTGAAATTGCATCAATCCCAAAATTTCTTATTGTTATTGAAATAGGTTCAACGTTTGATAAGATTCCACTCTCAGGCGAATCTATACTTAATACTCCAGCATCTTGGTTATTTGAAGCAGGCTCACATGTTGGGGGTATTGAAAAGTCTTCTACCTGGTCAGTCCTACTATCAGCATCTCCTTGATCTGCTAAATATCCAAGACCTCTTGTAGCAAATACATTCCATATTAAACATTCATTAGCACCATCATTTGTTAATTCATCAGCCAATAGAATAGCATCTCTCATATCTACAAATCCAGCACTACATGGAGATAATTTTAATCCGTCAATTACTACCTGCATCACTTTGTTATTACCGCCAGTTCCGTTAATTAAGTCTGCATCAAATCCATATTCGTCAACAAATGCCCATGTTAAATCCCAAAGCATTGTTGCAAACACAAAACCAACACCATGTGGTTGACTTACAGCGGCTGTATTATTTGAATCAGCATATGTATATCCATTTATTGAAAAATCAGGCGAATATGGTGCATTTCTAATTCCAGTTCCATTAGGGCTTTGACCAGCTGAATATGTTGCAACACCTCTTGGTAAAGAAGGAGAATCATTTTCTCCTAATGTTATCATTAAACCAAACCAGTCAGAAAAACCTTCTCCTTGTTGTTCAGCATTTTGCATACATCCAGCAGCTTGGGCACCACCCATTAATCGGTTTGAAATCCCGTGACCATATTCATGGGCTATAATTTCATTATCTAAGTCTGAGTCTGTATAGTTTGCTGCATTGATAAGTGATGCATTAATAGTTTCACCAGCTTGTAGTTGTGCAATTAAGGCATTACCATCATCTTGACTAATCATAATCGAAGGGATGGTTACACTTGCTCCGTCTGCACCAGCACCCATTGTAATGGGGCCACCTGCCACATTATTAACCATGATAACTGCACTAGCTCCAGCATTTTCTGCAGAAAGTATTTTAGTTCCAAATTCACATAAACCTCTTCTAATTACCACAATTTTACCAGCTAAATCTGTAGAATTAGTAATATCATCACATGCATCGTGTACATCAGGGGCTGAATCGTATAAGAGAGCCAGCTCTCCTACAAGAGGAGTGTCATCAGGTAAAGATGCTCCAAAGCCTGCAGGCTGACCAGTATATTCTCCTGCCAAGCTACCATCTAAAATTGTTAAGGGTTCTCCAGCAGGTCCACTCCATAAAAACATTGTCATTTGTGGGTTTTGTCCATCTGGAGGTGTTCCAAAACTTGCATTATTGAATCCACTTCCATCTTGACCATCTGCATTTACACTATCACTGCCAAAACCACCATTTCCGTAATTATTTTCTTGAAAATTACCACTTGCCTCATCAAATCCATAACTGTACCAGATATCATGCATCATATTATTTACATAAAATAAATTTGTGATTGATGTATCCATATAATCAGCAGGTTGTTCATCAAGATTTGCTTCAAAATCAAAATTTAATTCTGCTCCTCCATCCGGAGAATAATCTGTGCCTGAGAGTGATCCGTCACCTTCATCATCTTCTTTTGCATATACATTATTCCCCCTGGTGATAGTATATTCAGGACCGTCAACACCATCAATATCATGCCATCCAAAAGGGGATGCATCTGGGTCTGCAGGTTCAGTTAACAATTCAAACGGTCCATGATTAGGGCTAGGGGTTGGTAAAGATACTACCCTATAAACTGAACCGTCGTTAATAGACTTGTTTGAACTTTGTTTTACTAAATTATGAGTATGATTACTATGATCTGATTTCTTAACTGGGTCTTTGTGATCAAATTCACAGTTAATAATCCAGTTTTCTTTCTTTAAAATATTTCCGGATTCAGCATCAACAAAAACATCATACCAATTTTTATTATCAGCTGTTATAAAATTGAAATTCCAGCATAGATGAAGTTTTTCATTATTGTTTAGATAAATAAGTTTGGCTTCAATATTGTATGGATTTGTATGTAGCAATCCATCAGGGGAGTTTCTAAAACTGTTTATGTTTAATTCGTTTAGTCCTTTTTGTATCGCAGAATAATTGTCAATTTTTGGTTGCTTTAAAGATGTTTTGCCATTATTTTTATCAATAAATCTGTTGTTAAATGATTTTACTTCTCCATTTTTGATTGACATTGTAGAAATTGCATTGTGAATTTCAGTATTATTAAACTTCTGTTGAACATAATAAACATCATAATTTGGATTTGTTTCAACAGAACTTTTAATAAAATACTGTTGATCAGTTAACGAAAGCTTTTCATTCAAAAAATTAGAAATCTTTGTTTTGTTTTTTTCTTGCGAAAAAAGGAAATTTGTAAAAGTGAACAATAAAAGTATTAATACGTTTAGTTTCTTCATCATATATGGTTTTATTTTTCTAAAAAAGGATATCTATAATCAGTAGGTGTTACAAAAGTCTCCTTTATCAATCTTGGCGAAACCCATCTTAATAAGTTGAGCATGCTTCCAGCTTTATCATTTGTTCCAGAACCTCTCGCTCCGCCAAAAGGTTGTTTGCCGACCACTGCACCAGTGGGTTTGTCATTAATATAAAAGTTTCCAGCTGCGTTTTTTAAGGCTTTAGTAGCTTTTTCAACTATATATCTATCCTTAGCAAGAATTGCACCAGTTAACGCATATTCACTAGTCTTGTCAACCAGTGAAAGGGTTTCATCAAATTTGGAATCATCGTAAACATATATTGTCATAACTGGACCAAAAATTTCTTCTTTCATTGTTGTATAATCGGGTGCTTTTGCGAGAATGACAGTAGGTTCAATAAAATATCCTTTGGTTTTATTATAGTTTCCTCCAATAATAACCTCTGCATCATTACTTGCCTCAGCAGTATCTATATAATTTGCAATTTTATCAAATGACTTTTCATCAATTACTGAAGTAACAAAATTTTCAAAATTTTCAGGTGAACCCATTGAAATTGATTCTAAATCCTCAACTAGAAGTTTTTTAACTTCATCCCAGATAGATTCTGAAATATAACCTCTAGAGGCTGCGCTACATTTCTGACCTTGAAATTCAAATGCTCCTCTTGTAATAGCAGTTGCTACCTGTTTAGGGTCTGCTGATTCATGCGCAATAATAAAATCTTTACCACCTGTTTCACCAACAATTTTAGGGTAAGTGTTGTAGTTGGCAATATTATCACCAATTGTTTTCCAAAAACTGTTAAAAACTGATGTTGAGCCAGTGAAGTGAAGTCCACTAAATTCTTTATGTGATAAAACTTTTTTAGTTATTAGCGAAGCATTTCCATAAACTACATTGATTACACCATCAGGAATACCTGCTTCTTTTAAAACATCAATAATAACTTTTGCCGAATATATTTGTGTACTACTAGGCTTCCATAATACTACATTTCCTAGCATTGCCATACATGTTGGAAGGTTTCCAGCAATTGCGGTAAAGTTAAAAGGAGTTACTGCGTAAACAAAACCTTCTAAGGGTCTATATTCAACTCTATTCCATGCATCATTATCACTTGCTGGTTGATTACTATAAATTTGTGTAACATACTCAACATTGAACCTTAAGAAGTCAATCAATTCGCATGCAGAGTCGATTTCTGCTTGATGTACAGTTTTTGATTGTGCTATCATTGTTGCTGCATTAATTTTAGACCTGTATGGCCCTGCAATTAATTCAGCTGCTTTTAAAAATATTGCAGACCTATTTTCCCAGGACATATTTTCCCATTTGTTCTTGGCATTTAATGCAGTTTGTATAGCCTCATCAATGTGATTTGGCTCTGCTATATAATATTCACCAACAACTTTTTGATGGTCGTGAGGAGGGCTTATTGAATTTTTTTTTTCTGACTTTACATCATTTCCGTTTATAAACATTGGAATTTCAGTAAAATTATTTATCATTTTATTATAAGCTTCAGTTACCTCTTTTCTTTCAGGTGATCCTGGCTTGTAAGACTTTACAATTTCATTTTTTGCTTTGGGAACTTTAAAAAAACCTGTACTCATTATTTTATATATTGGTGCGTGAAATTACAACTAATTTTTAACTTATTTTAATTCAGTGCAAAAGGTGCACTTAATTTAAAAGTAGGAATAATTACATTAAATTTTTTAGCTGAATTTAAATTAATCATTCGGTAGTAACCATACATCGCTCCGTATGGTGAAGTCAGTAAACATCCAGATGTGTAATTATGAATATCTCCAGGTTTTAAAACTGGTTTTTTCCCAATCACTCCTTCACCTTTAACAATCTCGTCGTCATTTAAGGAGTCTAATATCACCCAATGTCTTGAATTCAGCTGAACAAGTTCAGAACTCTGATTCTCAATAGAAATTAAGTACTCAAAAGCATAATGTAGCTTATTCTCTTTATAATAAGTTCCTTTAAAATGAGTATCTACGGAAATCTTTATACCTCTGGTTATTTTTGTTACCATACTGGAATTAAAATTAATAATTTTTTTTTAGTTCTTTATAAATTCAGACAATCCTTTTCCAACCCCAACAACCCTATCAAACCTTTGTCCAAAATCTCTATAATAAACTACTACATTATATTCATTTTCAGTTTCATCAAAATTCCCATCAATTCCTCCAGGAATTATATTATTATTCTTATCAACCAATACGTATTTGTAATTGTAGAATCCTTGTTTCAATTTTATTTCTGCTTCAAATAAATTAAAATTAGAATTGAATCTCATTTTATACTTATCATTTATTTCATGATTATTAAAATCTCCCACTATGAATATTTTATTTTCTGAACTTAATGTTTTAAGTTTTTCTAGATAAAAATGAACATTGACATAATCTGCTTCAAATTCTGGATTTAATGAATTAGCAGCGGCAATTAAAAACCCACCATTTATATCAGGATTATAAGTGTATTTTTTATTTAATCTAGGAATGTCTGAATATAAAAAGTTACTATATATTTCTTCTAAATCAAATGCTCTAATTTTTACATTTGTATTTCGCACAAACTTATTTTCGAAGTATAAATATTCATTTTCACCCCAAAAACTTGATTCATTATCATATCTATAAATAAGTTTTTGACCCATAGTATATTGAGGTTTTAAATTTTGAATTGAATTTTTTAAATCATTATTTTTAAAAACACTAACCTTTATTGTTTTAATTGGATTATTGAATCTGATATTAACAGGGCTAACCTCAAAATTAACAACTTGTTTTGTATGAATAAAATCAAGTTCTCGGGACCTTTTAATTTCAGTGTTTACTGATGCAAGATTTTCATAAATTATAAATTTCCTTCTAAATAATTCCTCCCCATATTCATTTAAAATTTTTATGATATAATTACCAGATTTTTTAAAACTTGTATTTGAGTTTGGAAAATTAATTTTATAATGAGTATAAATTTGATATGTATTAAAGCTGCTATAATAATCTTCAATTTTAACATCGTCAAATCCTTGTAAGTATTCTGATTTTAAGAGTTGTGATTTTTTCCAATCAAAATCACAGTGCTCTATTACATAGTAGAGGTCATATTCAATTCCTGAGAGCACATCAAATGACATTGAAAATCTTTCATTTAATGAACTCAATAATATATTTGATGACTTATTGTCGTTTTGTTTGTGAAATGCAACTGATTTTATCAATTCGGTTGATATTGATTGAGAAAATGTAAAATTTACAATCAAAAATAACATACAAAATAATCTAAATATTTTTTTCATTTTTTGTTAAAAAATCATACTAAAAATAATTAAAAATTAATTGTAATATCTTCAATATTGACTTATTTTTGCAACAAATTTAATTTAGAAAACAAACGTTTAGGATATGTCACAAGACATTGTTGTTAAGAAGGGTTTAGATTTACAATTAGTTGGTAATGCATCGCCTGAAATTTACACACCTAAATCTTCAGATTATATTTCTATTTTTCCTTCCGATTTTCATGGAGTGTTTCCAAAATTAGTAGTAAAAGAAAATGATATAGTTAAGGCTGGTGAAACTTTGTTTTTTGATAAAAATTCCGAAAAGATAAAATTTGTTTCTCCAGTTTCTGGGATAATTCATGAAATATTAAGAGGTGATAGAAGAAAAGTTTTAGAGATAAAAATCAAAGCTGATAAAGAAATATCTTACAAAAAAATAGAAAAAGTAAATCTTGTTGATTCATCAAATACTATTGATTTTCTACTTGAAAATGGTTTATGGACCTTTGTCAAACAGAGGCCATATGATATAATTGCTGATCCAAATTCTATTCCAAAAGATATTTTTATATCAGGTTTTGATTCATCGCCACTTTCTGCGGATTATGATTTTATAACTAAAGATGAAAAAGAAAATATAAAAGCTGCAATTAAATGTCTCACAGAATTAACTAACGGATCTGTTCATATTTCAATCAGAAAAGAAAGTAATAGTTTTTTAAGAGAATTAAAAAATGTTGTAATACATAATGTTTCTGGTCCTCATCCAGCGGGGAATTTAAGTACTATTATAAATAAAATTTCTCCGATTAATAAAGGAGATACAGTATGGACATTAAATCTTCCTGATTTATCAATCATAGGTAATGCTATATTGAATGGTAAGTTTGTTGCTGAAAGAACAATAGCTCTTGTTGGCTCATCAGTTTTAGATCCAAAATATATTAAGACAATAATTGGTTCAGATATTTCATCTTTTTTAAAATTAAAACATGATAATTCTAGAATAATTTCTGGAAATGTTCTCACAGGAACAAAATTAGATTCAAAAGGTAATTTAAGATATTATAGCAATGAAATTACTGCTATTCCGGAAGGAGATGACTATGATTTATTTGGCTGGGCAAAACCTATTTTTAATAAGTTTTCTCTATCTAGAGCTCTCACATTTTCTTGGCTTTTTCCAAACAAAAAATATGACCTTAATACAAATACAAATGGAGAACACAGAGCATTTGTAGTTACCGGGTCTTTTGAAGAGGTTTTTCCACTCGATATTTATCCAATGCAAATTTTAAAAGCCTGCATGTATGAAGATTTAGATGAAATGGAAGCACTAGGAATGTATGAGGTTTCGCCAGATGATTTTGCTCTAACTGAATTTATTTGTGTTTCTAAACAACCTCATCAAAACATTATTAGAAAGGGGCTAGATTTAATGAAAAAAGAAATAGGTTAATTATGTCAATCAAGTCAAAATTACACGAAATTAAAGAGAGTTTTAGAGGTAAGAAAATGGCTCCCGCTTTTAATGCATTCCATACTTTTCTGTTTACTCCAAATGATGTTACTGTGTCTGGTACACACGTGAAAGTTGCAGATGATCTTAAAAGGACTATGAATACTGTTATTATGTCATTAGTTCCTTGTCTTATTTTTGGAATTTTTAATGCAGGCTATCAGCACAACATTGCTATTGATGCTTCAAATGGTATTTTAACTCAAGTTTCTTTATTTGGTAATTTTTTGACATTTGACAATCTTATGATTGGTTCAATGAAAGTATTACCTCTAGTAATTGTTTCTTATGGGGTAGGACTTATAGTAGAGTTTATTTTTGCCGTTATTAAGGGTCATGAGGTTGAAGAGGGATATCTTGTTACAGGTATGTTAGTGCCATTAATTGTCCCTGTTGATTTACCATTATGGATGCTTGCTGTTTCTGTAGTTTTTGGAGTGGTTATTGGAAAAGAAGTTTTTGGCGGCACTGGTATGAATATTTTAAATCCTGCATTAACTATTAGAGCTTTTCTGTTTTTTGCTTATCCCACATGGATGAGTGGAGATAAAGTATGGGTTTATGATGCTGTGAATAGATCTGGAACACCTGAGGCAATCTCCGGTGAAACCATTTTGGGTAGTTATGCTCAAAACCAAGAAATTGTTTATTCATTATCTGATATGTTTTTTGGCTTTATACCAGGTTCAATTGGCGAAACATCTAAAATATTAATCATTTTTGGAGCACTATTCTTGATATTCAGCAAAATAGGAAGTTGGCGAATTATTTTGAGTACACTTTTAGGCGCACTATTTATGGGACTTATATTTAATGGAGTAATCGAAGCTGGGATAATTACGGAATCAAGTAAGTTTTATGGATTAATGAGTGTTCCATATTGGGAGCATTTGTTTATTGGGAGTATTCTGTTTGGAGCAGTTTTCATGGCCACTGATCCTGTTACTGCAGCACAGACTAATAAAGGTAAATGGATATATGGGTTTTTAATTGGTTTCATTTCGATTATGATTAGGGTATTTAATCCTGCTTATCCTGAAGGTGTATTTTTAGCAATTTTATTGATGAATGTATTTGCTCCCACAATTGATCATTTTGTTGTTCAGTCAAATGTTAAAATGAGATTAAAAAGATTAAAAATTAAACCTGCATAAGTTATGGCAATTAACACTGAAAAAAATTCATATACTCTTTTGTTCGCAGTTTGCCTAGTTGTTATTGTAGGGACTTTACTTGCTGCAGTTGACTCATCTCTAAAGGAGAAAATAAGAATCAATAAGATTCTGGAAAAACAACAAAATATTTTATATGCAATTGGCATCAACGAAAACGAAGGTAACAGTGTTAGTTTTATCTCAACAGAAAAAGCAGAGCAAGAATTTAACAAATATGTAATAAATCAAATCTATATTCAAGGTCAGAATATAATTGAAGATGATAAAGCTTATTTAATCGATGTAAAAAAAGAAAAAGCATTATCTAAAGATCCAAATTACAAAAGAAGACTTCCTTTATTTATCGCTGAAAAAGATGGTAAGAATCTTTATGTAGCTCCAATTAGGGGCAAGGGTTTATGGGATGCTATATGGGCTTATGTATCAATGGATGAAAATATGGTAATAAGAGGTATTTATTTTGACCACAAAGGTGAGACTCCAGGCCTTGGAGCTAATATCAAACAAAGATTTTTTATGGATGATTTCATAGGTGAAGCATTACTCGATTCTGAAGGTAAATTCAAAGGTGTTAATGTTTCTAAAACAAATTTAGATCCAAAAAATGAAGATAAGTATGATCACGAAGTTGATGCAATTGCAGGTTCAACCATCACTGGTGATGGTGTAACAGCTATGATTCGAAGTGATTTAAGCTTATATCAGTCGTATTTCAATAATATAAATAATTAATATAATGGGTTTATTTAATAAAGTAGGATTGCTTTCAAAAAAAGATGAAAAACTTATTTCTGACCCGTTATCAGATAATAACCCTATAACTGTACAAGTTTTAGGAATTTGTTCAGCCTTGGCGATTACCGCTGAGTTAGAGGCATCTGTTGTTATGTCTGTTTCAGTTTTATTTGTTATGGGTGTTGGAAATGTTGTTATTTCAATGATTAGAAATATTGTGCCCTCAAAAATTAGAATTATTGTTCAACTTACAGTTATTGCTACACTGGTTATTATTGTTGATTTAGTATTGAAGGCATTCGCTTATGAATTAAGTAAAACATTATCTGTATTTATTGGTTTAATCATTACCAATTGTATAATTATGGGAAGGTTTGAAGCCTTTGCCCTGGGTAATGGTCTTTGGAGATCTTTTCTTGACGGAATTGGTAATGCATTTGGTTATGCTGTGATTTTAGTAATTGTAGGTTTTTTCAGAGAACTATTAGGCTCAGGAACTTTATGGGGTTTTGCTGTTCTTGGAGACCCTATTGACAAGACATATCTGTATGCCCTTGGTTATGAGAATAATGGATTCATGTTACTTTCTCCTATGGCATTAATTGTTGTCGGAATAATTATATGGGTTCAAAGAGCTAGAAGTAAACATTTAATAGAAGAATAATGGAACATATAGAATTATTTTTTAAGTCAGTATTTATTGATAATATGGTTTTTGCAACCTTCTTAGGTATGTGTTCGTATCTTGCAGTTTCAAAAAAGGTATCAACGGCTATTGGTTTAGGAGCAGCTGTTACTTTTGTATTAGCTATTACTGTTCCTTTGAATTGGTTATTAGATCAATACGTTCTACAAGATGGTGCACTAACATGGTTACATCCAAGTCTCATAGATTATGATCTTAGTTTTTTATCATTTATTCTTTTTATTGCAACGATTGCAACAATGGTACAACTTGTTGAAATAATAGTAGAAAAATTCTCACCTTCTTTATATAATTCTCTGGGTATATTTCTTCCTCTTATTGCTGTGAATTGTGCAATTTTAGGAGGCTCTTTATTTATGCAATCAAGAGAGATTGCTTCAATTCAGTTAGCCACAACTTACGGAATAGGTTCTGGATTTGGATTTTTCCTTGCAATCTTAGCAATTGCAGCTATTAGGGAGAAAATTAGATACTCATCTGTCCCAGGACCTCTTAGAGGATTGGGCATTACTTTTATTATTACCGGATTAATGGCTATTGGTTTTATGAGTTTTGGAGGAATGTTAACTGGGGGTGATGAACCTGCAAAGGAAACTGTTAGTGATAAGAATGAAGACGGAAACGAAGATGATTTGGTTTATAAAATTAATCAAGAAATAAATTAATAATGATTTTAGCTACATCTATAACAAAGTCTATTTTATTAGTGGTTGGAATACTATTAGTAGTTTCTTTACTATTAATATTAGTATTGCTTTTTGTAAAAGAGAAATTAGCGCCTTCAGGACCTGTTAAAATCAAAATTAACGGAGAAAAAGAAATTGAGGTAGCTTCTGGGGATTCGTTACTAACAACTTTAAGTGCTCAGAAAATATTTTTACCATCAGCTTGTGGTGGTGGTGGTACATGTATCCAGTGTGAATGTCACATAAAATCAGGTGGAGGAGAGGCATTGCCAACTGAAACTCCACACTTTACAAGAAATGAATTACAGTCTGGAGCAAGGCTTGCTTGTCAGGTTAAGGTTAAACAGGATATGGATATTACAATTCCTGAAGAGGTGTTTGGAATTAAAAAATGGGAAGCTACAGTAGTTAGTAATTATAATGTTGCTTCATTTATTAAAGAGTTTGTGGTTAGAATACCGGAAGATATGAATTATAAGGCAGGAGGCTATATTCAAATTGAAATTCCTGAATCTGAAGTAAAATTTAATGAGATGGATATAACTGCTCATCCTGAGGAGCATGATTCCCCCGACAAGTTTAAATCTGAATGGGATAATTTTAATATCTGGCCTCTTGTTATGAAAAATCCAGAAATTGTTGAAAGAGCATATTCGATGGCTTCATTTCCTGCAGAAGGTAGAGATATTATGTTAAATGTTAGAATTGCTACTCCGCCATTTGACAGAAAAATAAATAATTGGGCAGATATTAATCCAGGAATAGCTTCATCCTATATATTTTCTAGAAAACCTGGTGATAAGGTTACTATTTCAGGACCTTACGGGGAATTTTTTATTAACGAGTCTAATGCTGAGATGCTATATGTAGGAGGAGGCGCTGGAATGGCACCTATGAGGTCACATTTATACCATCTGTTTAGAACATTACAAACCGGAAGAAAAATAACATTCTGGTACGGAGGTAGATCTAGAAAAGAATTATTTTATTTGGATCATTTTTATAAGTTAGAAAAGGATTTCTCAAATTTTAAATTCTATGTTGCGCTTTCTGACCCTCTTAAAGAGGATAATTGGAAGGTAAAAAAAGATTTAAATTCTGAAGGAGATGGATTTTTAGGTTTTATTCATAATTGTGTTATTGATTATTATTTAAAAGATCATGAATCCCCAGAGGATATTGAATTGTATTTTTGCGGTCCTCCATTAATGAATCAAGCTGTACAAAAAATGGGAGAAGACTACGGTATCCCAGATGAAAATATTCGCTTTGACGATTTCGGCGGATAAACTTAGCTTTGTAAGTATGTTTATGAGAAAACTCTCATTATTTCTTTTTCTTCTATTTATCAACTCTTGTAGTGACTTACGTAAGACAGGTTTAACAGGACTTATATACGGAACAACTTATAACATACAGTTTTATAGTTCATCTTATGAAGATTATTCTGCTGAAATTGATAGTATTTTTAACGAAATCGATAATTCAATGTCGACTTACAAAACTAATTCTTTAATATCTAAGATTAACAGAAATGAAAGTTCATTCATTGATAACCATTTTATAAATGTATTTAAAGTTTCAAAAGAAATATATAAAAATACCAATGGCAGATTTGACCCATCTATTGGTCTAATCGTTAATTATTGGGGTTTTGGCCCAGAAAAAAAAGATTCACAGGATGAGCAGTTGAATAATCTACTTTCTAAAGTTGGATTTGATAAATTTGAAATTATAGGAGATGAATTGATTAGACCAAAAGATTCTTATATTGATTTTAACGCTATAGCCAAGGGATATGCAGTTGATAAAATAAGTGAATTTTTAAAAAGTAAATCAATAGATAACTTTATAATTGAAATTGGAGGAGAGATTAATGCATCAGGGATTAATTTTGATAAAAATAATCCCTGGAAAGTTGCTATTGATATGCCTAGGTTTGACGGAGATAGAAGTATTCACAGTACTTTAGAATTAAATAATATTTCAATTGCATCTTCAGGTACTTACAGAAAATTTAAAATAGATTCATTTGGTAATAGGTATGCACATATAATAAATCCAGAAACTGGATACCCAACTCGAACAAATATTTTAAGCGTAACTGTTAAGGGTTCCTCATGTATTGAAGCAGACGCTTATGCTACTGCTATACATACAATGAATATTATTGAAATTAAAGAGTTCTTTGCAAAGAATAATAAAATTTCATCTCTTATTATTTTTGAAAATGAAAATAATGAACTTGAAGAATTAATATTAAATAATTTTTATTAGTTCACTACTTTATACATATTGGAATTATTTCTTTTTTTGGTAAACAATATTTGATAATTTCTTCCTTATTTAAATGTGCTGTATATTCACACTGCTCTACTTTAAATCCTACATTGATTAGTCTATCAAAAAAATCCATTCCATAGATTCTCACGTGATCGTATTGACCAAATAATTTGTTTCTTTCTTTAGGGTCGGTAATTGAAAAATCTTCAAAAGTTTTATTCTTTGTTATATCAATAGGTACCTGGAATATTCCTATTCCTCCTTTTTTTAATACTCTATATAGCTCTTGCATTGCTTTTTTATCATTGATTATATGCTCTAAGACATGGTTGCATAATATAAAGTCGTATGTATTATCTTTCAGAGGTAAATTGCATATGTCGGCTTTTATATCTGCAAGAGGTGAGTTAAGATCGATTGTATCATAGCTAATATTCTCAAGTTTTTTAAATTTTGACAGAAACGCTTTTTCTGGAGCAAAATGAAGTACTTTTATTTTTTTTTCAAAAAAATCAGTCTCTCTTTTTAAGTATAGCCATAGGAGCCTATGTCTTTCTAATGAAAAAGTTGATGGTGATAATGCATTTAATCTTACGTTATTATATCCGTATGGTAGAAATTTTCTAAAGCTAGAACCATCTATAGGGTCTGTATATTTATTTCCAGATAGATATATTTTAATCAGAGGTTTGATAATATAGCTAAGCCTTGTTAGAATTGTTCTAGGAATTATATTAAGTACAAGCTTGACTACCTTCTTCATCTATTTAAAATGATTATGAAAATCGTCCTCTTCATTACTAGATATACCTAAAGCTTCGTATATATATTTGAATGAAGATAATATTTCAGGTTCACCGTTAATTATTGCAATATTATGTTCAAAATGAACACTTGGTAAATTATCCTTGGTTGTAATTGTCCAACCGTCATTATGATGAATAATTTTATGTGTTTTCATATTAATCATTGGTTCAATTGCAACTACCATTCCCTCCAGAAATTTTTTTCCGGTTCCTTTTCTTCCATAATTTGGCATTTCTGGTTTTTCATGCATTACTTTTCCAATACCGTGACCGACAAGTTCTCTAACAACTCCATATCCATTCTTTTCACAATGGTTTTGTATAGTATATCCTACATCACCAACACGATTGCCAATTTTAAATTCCTTTATTCCTATGTATAATGATTCTTTTGCAATTTGTAATAATTTTTTTACATCATTAGAGACTTCTCCAACACAAAATGTATAGGCATGATCTCCATAAAAATCATTTTTCAAAACCCCACAATCAATTGAAATGATATCGCCATTTTTTAAAGGTACATCATTGGGTATCCCGTGTACAACTTGAGAATTTGGACTTGCGCAAAGGGTATTTGGAAAGTCGTATAAACCTAAAAATCCAGGAATTCCTTCATTATCTCTTATGAACTCTTCGGCTAATTTATCAAGTTTTAGTGTTGTAGCTCCTTCCTTTATTTCTTTTGCAATTAGTCCAAGTGTTTTAGACACCAATAAAGCACTTTCTCTTATTAACTCAATCTCTTCTAATGATTTCTGTAAATTCATTATATCTATAATAAGGGTTTTTCGGTCATTTCAGCTGGTATTTCAATGTCCATTATTTTTAAAATTGTAGGAGCTATATTTCCTAGAATTCCATCAGAAATTGATTTATATTTAGAATTAATTAATATGATAGGAACTAGGTTTTTAGTATGCGCAGTATTGGGTGAGCCATCATGATTTATCATTTTATCACAATTTCCGTGATCAGAAATTAAAATTATATTGTAATTATTATCAATAGCTGATTGAACTACCTCTTTAACACAATTATCAATTGTTTCACATGCTTTTATGGAAGCCTCAAAACTTCCTGTATGCCCTACCATATCTCCGTTGGCATAGTTTAAACATATAAAATCATTGTTAAAAGTTTTGATTTCATTAATCAATGCCTCGGTAATTTCATATGCACTCATTTCAGGCTTTAAATCATATGTTGGGACTTTTGGAGAGTCTTTTAATATTCTTTTTTCTTTTTGAAAAGGTTTTTCTCTTCCACCTGAAAAGAAGAAAGTTACATGAGGATATTTTTCAGTTTCAGCAATTCTTAGTTGAGATTTATTATTTTTCTCTAACACTTCTCCTAATGTATTTTTTAAATCATTATTTCGAAAAATAATATTAATATTTTCAAAAGAATTATCATAATTAGTCATTGTTACAAAATGGTAAACATGATTTTTAGTTTCAAATTTGTCAAACTGTTTTTGAGTCATAGCTCTTGTTAATTGTCTTCCTCGGTCGGTTCTAAAGTTGAAAAACACAATCACATCTCCATCTTCTATATTTCCAATTGGTAAATTATTTTCATTAATATTCACCATAGGTTTTAAAAATTCATCTGTACAGTTTTTTTCGTATGAATAATTTATTTCACTAATAAAATCTGAAACCTTTTTTCCCTTACCATTACAAATTAAGTCATAAGCAAGTTTTGTTCTTTCCCATCGACTATCTCTGTCCATCGAATAGTATCTGCCAATAATTGAAGCAATTTCACACTTTTTCCCTACAATAAATTCTTCCAAATTTTTTATATCTAAAATTGAAGATTTTGGATCCACGTCTCTACCATCAGTAAAACCATGAATATAAACTTGCGAATTATATTTTTCAGAAATATTGATTAATTCATATAAATGATGATAATGTGAATGTACACCTCCATCGCTTATTAAACCCATTAGATGAATTCTTTTTGTGTTTTTATCAGCATATTCGAATGCGTTTTTTATTACTTGGTTTTTTGAGAATTCGCCTTTATTTATTGCTTCATTTATTCTTGATAATTCTTGATATACTATTCTCCCAGCTCCAAGATTTAAATGACCAACTTCACTGTTTCCCATTTGTCCTTCAGGCAGACCAACGTCAACACCATCGGTTTTTAGATTTGCGTTTGGGTATTTTTTATATAATGAATCAATAAACGGTGTATTTGCCTTTTCTATTGCAGAAATATTAGGGTCATTTGATTTGCCCCATCCATCGAGAATCATTAGTAGCACCTTGTTATTGTTCATATTTCAAAGATATGATATTGATATATTTTAAATTAGATTTTTTAGGTTAAACCCATTATCAATTTCAAATTTTTCTTTTCCTTTTTTAAAGATAGCTGCCGGTTTTGAACCTTTTAAAATTATGTCATTTCCGATTATGTTAAGAAAAGACCCCTCTCGTAATCCAATTACTGTCTGGTCATTTATTTTATGAAATTCTTTTATCCTAGTTTCTCGAGACTCTCCCATATGCTCATGACCCTTAATCGGATCTAAGTAGTGAGGGTTTATATTAAACGGAATCATCTGTAAGGCTTTAAAATTCTTAACATGTATAATCGGCATATCATTAGTTGTTCCAATTGAGGTCCCACAGATATTTGTTCCTGCACTTGTACCAAAATAAGGAGTGCCTTTTATGATTTTACTGCTTAATATAGGAATTAATTGATGTTCATATAATTTATTTAATAATAAAAAAGTATTTCCTCCTCCGACAAAAAGCCCATCACATTTATTTATATTTTCTTTAAAATCTTCATCATTTTGATAATCTAAAACACTTAAATTTAATTTATCAAAAATTTTTTTTACTTTTTCTGTATATTCAAGGTGTGTAATTCCTGAGGGTCTTGCAAAAGGGATAAAAAGAATATTTTTGGATTTACTAAATAGATTTTTAATCTCATCTTGTAAATAGTCAAGATATTTCTGGCCATATATAGTTGATGTGCTAGCCAGTAACATTTTTTTCATAAAATTTATGAGTTACTTTAGTTAAATAAACTTACTCATTATATTTGTATAAAGCTAAACCAAAATATGTTTTTATTTATCAGCGGACCTGAGATTGGATTTATAATTTTTATTGTTGTTTTATTGTTTGGCGCAGACAAGATTCCTGATTTTGCAAGAAATCTTGGAAAAGGAATAAATAATATAAAACATGCAACAAATGAAATAAAACAAGAAATTAATAATTCAAAAGATAAATTAGATACAAAAAATGATATCACTAATCAGGTAAAAACAGAAATTAATAAGGTGAAATCTGAAATTGATTCTGTTACAGGGTCAATAAAAAGAGACTTATAGTTTAACCGAAACACTTATTCCATCCCTTAGTGGGAGCATAATTGATTGTAAGCTCTTATCCTTGATAATATTTTTATTGAATTCATCTATTAATTTGGTCGTTTTATCATAATTCCTGTTTTCATCTAGCACTTTTCCATGCCATAAAACATTATCTGAGATTAGAATGCCGCCTTTGTTAAGTAAAGGAGATACTTTTTTTAAGTAATTTGAATAATTTTCTTTATCTGCATCAAGAAATATCAAGTCAAAATTTAATTTCATTGAGGGTATTATTTTTAAAGCTTCACCGGTATATTGCTTTATTTGATTTCTATAATTTGACAATTCAAAATACTTGTTTTGAATTTCAATAAGTTCCTCATTTTTGTCTATTGTGTGAATCGTGCCTTTTTTGTCTAAACCTTCTGCTAAACAGATGGTTGAATATCCAGTATAAGTACCAATTTCAAGAACATTTTTAGGTTTTTTAATCTTTGAGATAATACTTAAAAAATTTCCTTGAAACTCACCGCTAAGCATTATTGGATTTAAACATTTTAGCTCAGTTTCTCTTCTTAATTTGGCTAGTAATTGAGATTCATTGGAGGAATGAGTTTGTAAATATGTGCTAGCTTTTAAATCAAACATGTCTGTTAGAGCTAGTTTTTTATTAAATCATCAAATTTAAACTTGAAATTATCAAACCTAGGATTCGAAACATTTTTTATATAAGGATGATTGGGATTATTTTTTTTAAAATCCTGATGATAATTCTCTGCTATCCAAAACTTTCTAAACGGATATACTTCAGCTGCAGCCTCTAATCCAGTATTTTTCTTTATTTCTTTAATTTTATTATAAATTAATTCCTTTTGTTGTTGATTTTGGTAAAAAATAATGGATCGATATTGAGGTCCATTATCTGGACCTTGACCGTTTAGTTGACTGATATTTTGAGAACCAAAATACACATCTAACAAATTTGAAAAAGTGATTTTTTTTGGATTATATACTACTTCAATTGTTTCAGCATGTCCAGTCAATTTTGTATTTACTAATTCATAAGTTGGATTTTTTGTGCTTCCGCCAGAATACCCACTAGTTACTGTTTTGACTCCAACTAAACTTTCATAAATAGCTTCTACACACCAAAAACAGCCACTGGCAAAATATGCTTTATGGACGGTTTTTTCATTTATATAAATGGGATTTAGATTTAATTGCTCCTCATTCTTCTCAATGTTCTGGGTACAAGATGAAAAACTTATAAATAGGAATAAAAAATATATAATAGATTTCTTCAAGGTTTAGATACTTGAAAAATGTTTTTCCATTTTTTCTCTTTGCTCGTTAGCTAAAACCTCATCAATTAAAATTCTACCACTATGTTCATCAGTGATTATTTTTTTTCTTGCAGCAATTTCCATTTGCACTTGAGGAGGAATTGTAAAAAAAGATCCGCCTGCAGCACCTCTTTCAATTGGTACAATAGCAAGTCCATTTTTAACATTACTTCTAATTTTACCATAAGCAAATAATAATCTTTCTTCGATTAGCTTTTTATATTTTTCAGATTTGTTAAGAAGCATATTTTCTTCTTTCTCTGTCTCTTTTAGTATTGTATCCAGTTCACCTTTTTTATGCTTTAGATGATCAGTCTTTTCGGTGAGAGTTGCTTTGACGGCATCAATCGATTCATTTTTTAATTCGATTTGAGCTTTAAATTCTTTAATATTTTTTTCGGCTAGTTGAATTTCAAGCTCTTGATATTCAGTTTCTTTTGTAAGGGAATCAAATTCACGATTATTTCTAACATTTTTTTGCTGCTCAGTGTATTTTTTCATTAACGCTTTGGCCTCTTCAATTAGATTCTTCTTTGAAGAGATTTGTTCATCAAGTTCTTTCAGGCTATTATCTAATTTTTCAATCCTTGTATTAAGACCTTCAATTTCATCTTCTAAATCTCTAACTTCCAGTGGAAGTTCTCCTCTTATATCTTTAATTTTATCAATTCTTGAATCGATTAATTGTAAGTCATATAATGCTCTTAATTTTTCTTCAACTGTTGGTTCTTTTTTTTTCGCCATTTTAACTGTAGTTTACAGGGTTTGTATTTGTTTTCGCCAAAGCGATTGCAAAATTAGGGAATTTTTTTGTAAGAATATCAAACAATAATTGTTTTGTGTATTGTTCACTTTCATAATGTCCAACATCTATTAAAAGAATTGAACTTTCGGCTTTGAAATAATCATGATATTTAAGATCAGATGTAATAAATGCATCTGCTTTTACAGAAATTGCTTTTTCAATACCAAAACTTCCTGAACCCCCAAGCACTGCGACTTTTTTGATTGGTTTTTTTAACAATTTAGAGTGTTTTATAAATTCAACTCCAAGCTTTTCTTTAATGTATGCGATAAAATCATTTTCATCTAACGATTCTTCAAATTCACCATACATTCCCATTCCAATATTTTCATTTATATTTTCAAGTGTTTTAATCTCATAAGCTATCTCTTCATATGGATGTGTCTCTCTGAGTGCAGTAATGACTTTCTCTTCTAGGTGTTTTAAATATGTAATATTAATACAGGCTTCTTTTTGATTGGTGTCTTTCAGCTTTTGACCAATAGAGGGATTTGAATTTTCATTTCCCTTGAAAGTGCCAATTCCTTCAAATGTAAAACTGCAATTTTCATATTTCCCTATTGATCCTGCACCAGAATTGAATAATTTATTTTTTAACTCATCAACATATTCATAAGGGATATAAGTAGTGAGTTTTTTTATAGTTTTTTCTTTTGGAATTAATATTTTAGGATTTTCTATACCCAATTCATTACATAATTTCATATTAACCCCAGCATTTGAATTATCTAAAGCAGTATGAATTGCAAATATTGATATTTCATTTTTTGCTGCAAGTAAAATTGCATCATTCACATAATTTCCAGCAGAGAGTCTTTTTATTCCACCAAAAATAATTGGATGAAAACTTATTACTAAGTTACAATTAGAGTTTATTGCTTCATTTATTACGTCTTTAGTTGAGTCAAGACATACAATAATTCCTTTCACCTTATCTTTTTTATCTCCAACTAATAACCCTACATTATCAAAATCCTCTGCATACTTAAGCGGAGCATAACTATCTAAAAAGTCAATTACATCTTTAACTATCATAGCCCAATTATTTATTTCAAAGATAAATAATTACTTTAGTTACCGTGAAATTGCTAAAAAAAATAATTTACTGGAAGTTGAGCTTGCAGTTTTTTCTAATAACATATTTTAGAAATAAACTTTATGATTTAGGCATGATTAAATCATACTCGTTTAATGTTCCCGTAATTAGTGTTGGTAATTTAAATGCTGGCGGTACTGGAAAAACTCCAATGGTTGAATTTCTTATAGACTATTTTTCAGAACATTATAAATTAGGTGTATTGAGCAGAGGCTATAAAAGAAAATCGAAGGGATTTATATTGGCTTCTGAAAAAGATGATGCCAAATCAATCGGAGATGAGCCATTCCAGTACTTTTCAAAATTTAAAAACATTAAAGTTGCCGTTGATACTAAAAGAAAGAGAGGAATAACAAATCTTATAAATTATGGGGTTAATATGATTCTCTTAGATGATGCATTTCAACATAGAAAGGTTATTCCTACATATTCTATTTTATTAACTGATTACTCAAATCTGTATTTCAATGATTATTTGATGCCTAGGGGAACCTTAAGAGAATCCAAAAAAGGCTCTATAAGAGCAGACTCTATTATCATCACGAAGTGTCCATCAAATTTATCTGATTTTGATAGACTTGCTATCAAAAAATTGGTTAAACCAACATCCAAACAAAACATTTTTTTTAGTTCAATTACATATTCTAAAGAATTATTTTCTTTGGATAACTCTATAAATATTTCCAAATTAAATGGGAAACAAGTGAATTTAGTTACTGGGATTGCTAATTCAAAACCATTAATTAAATTTTTAAAAAATATTGGCTTGGAAATTAATCACTTTAAATATCGTGACCATCATGATTATTCAGAGAAGGATGTAATTGATTTTCAAGGACGGATAATTATAACAACTGAAAAAGATTATACTAAACTTAGAAAATTTAATATTAAAGATTTATATTTTTTACCAATCTCAGTAAATATTTTAGAAAATGATAATTTTTTAGAAATTTTAAGAGATAAAATTAGCTAAATTATTCAATGTGTTTTCTTGCTCTATAGGATGATCTCACAAGAGCACTACTTTCAAAGTGTTTAAAGCCTAATTTTTTACCTAATTCTTTGTATTCTAAGAATTCATCAGGAGTTACAAATCTTTGAACTTGAAGATGTTTTTTGCTTGGCTGTAAATACTGACCAATAGTTACAATATCTACTTTAGCATCTTTTAAATCATGAATGGTTTCAATAACTTCTTCTTTTTTTTCGCCCAACCCCAACATTATACCTGATTTTGTTCTTCTTTGTCCAGAATCTTTCATATAATTTAAAACTTCCATACTTCTGTCATATTTAGCTTGGACACGGACTTCTTTCGTTAATCTTCTAGTTGTTTCTATATTATGAGATATAACTTCTGGTTTAATATTTACCAGTCTATCTATGTGTTCATGAATTCCCTGAAAATCAGGAATTAATGTTTCTAATGTGATTCCAGGATTTAATTCTCTAATTTTTTTTATGGTTTGGACCCAAAATTTACTTCCCATATCATCTTTTAAATCATCGCGATCAACACTAGTTAGTACCGCATGTTTAATCTGCATTATTTTAATACTATTTGCAACTTTTTCAGATTCATCCCAATCAACCGGTAAAGGTTTTCCAGTTTTAACTCCGCAAAATTTACATGATCTAGTACATATATTTCCAAGAATCATAAAAGTTGCAGTCCCTTCTCCCCAACACTCTCCCATGTTAGGACAACTTCCCGATGTGCATATTGTATTCAGATTATTTTCTTCAACTAACTTTCGAAGTTTTGTATATTTTGGACCTATAGGAAGTTTTACCCTTAGCCAATCAGGTTTTTTTCTGTGCTGAATAATTTTTTTTGGCAAATCTACTTTGAACCACTCAGATTGTTCTCTGATTACTGTATCAGTATCAGGTATATCAATTTGAAATAATTTTTCCTCTGTATTTTCAGTTAATTTACTCAAGAAATTAGCTATTAGACTTAATGAAAAACAAAGATAGTAAGTATTATCATAATCTTAAATACCTTTTATTAAAAAGAATATTGAAAATCCAATTAAATAAATAATACCTAATATGCTTAAGACATGCATAATTGTTGAGGGTCTATTTTCCTTTGGAGTATGTTTTGATGAAATTACTAAGTAATTAATAATCGCATAAAACGGTGCTGTCAAAAAAGATAAAATAGTTGCTATTTTAATCAATAAGCCCATTTGTGATGAAAAAATAAAGAAAATTATAATTGTTCCAAATGCTAAAATTGCAAGCCATATTGAGTAGCCATTTATATTTACATTTTTGAACATAAGCTTTGTTGTTTCGGACATTGCTCTAGGTGAGGCGTCAAGAGTAGTAATTGTGGTACTTAGCATAGTTGAAAATGCGGCTATACCTATTATATAATATGACCAGTTACCAAGACTCATTGTGTACATTTCAATAAGTTGGTTTGAAAATACTCCTGCAGATTCACTAAAAGATTCACTACTTTCATTCATTACAAAATATCCAAGACTGATAAAACATATCCCCAGAAATGCAGTTCCTAAGTAACCGATATTAAAGTCAAACATTGAATTTTCTAAACTATAATTCTTTAATGTTTTCTTTTTTTCTAATGCCCATATGGAATGCCAAACTGAAACATCTAGTGGTGCAGGCATCCAACCCATAAACGCTATTAAAAATATAATACCAACAGAGTCTTTTGGAAATATTTGTTCAAAGCTAATAGTTGATTCAAACTCAAATCCTGCCATTAAAGTTGCTGTAATGGTACTGATAGCTAATATTATGATGATATACTTAATTATTTTATCTAGAGTATTGTATTTTCCAATAATTAAAACCATAGAGCAGAAAACAGTTATAAAAACAGTCCATAACTCTGTTGAAATAATACCACCAGTAATTGAATTAGCAATTCCTGCAGTAACAATAGTAACGGCGGTTTGTATTGAAAACATTGTTGCTAGAGTAATAACAAAATATAGTAAAAGTATATAGCGGCTAAGTTTTTTATATCCAACAAGCATATTTTCTCCTGTTGATAATGCATAGCGAGGGCCATATTGAAAAAAGGGATATTTAAATAGATTTGCTATTATCAACGCCCAAATTAATCCAAAACCAAATTCAGCACCAGCTTTTGTAGATTGAACTAAATGAGAGACTCCAATAGCAGCTCCCGCAAATAATAAACCTGGTCCTAATTTTTTTAAGATATGATTAATTTTTTCCATCACATTCTTCAGGACTTTTACCACAAAAACTACAATTCTCACCATCTTGATTTAGATATGGATTCTGGCTTGCGCATGTACCCGAAAATTCACCATCTTTTTTTGCCCATATTTTTATACTTATGCCCAAAACACATAATCCAAGAACTATAATTGTAACAATTGTAGGTATCATATTGAATCCAAATTTATAAAATAATGTTTACTTCAGTTTCAAGATTAATTTTAAAAATTCTATTTACAACCTCTTTAATAGATAAAGATAATTTATAAATATCTTTTCCACTGGCATTACCATAATTAACTAGAACTAAAGACTGTGATTTGTGAACTCCAAATTTTCCAAAATTTTTCCCTTTAAAACCGGCTTTTTCTATTAACCAAGCTGCTGGAATTTTAAATTTATTTTCCTCAACTTTAAAATTAGGTATATCAATAAAATTTTTTTTAATCGCTTCAATTTTTTTTAAATCTACAATAGGGTTTTTAAAGAAACTTCCAGCATTTCCAATGTTTTTAGGGTCTGGAAGTTTTCGGTTTCTAATGTTGATAACTGCTTCTGAAACATCCCTTATTGTTGGGTTTTTAATTCCTAACCTCCCAAGTTCATCATTTACACCTCCATATGATGAGTTTATATAATGGTCGTTGTTTGTTAATTTTAATTTCAAAGAAATAATAATTAAGTGCTTTTTAGTTTTAAATATAGAATTTCTATAATCAAAGCAACAATCATCAAGATTATATTCCTTAACGGTACAATCTTTTTGATTAAAAACCTCACATGAAACAAAAACGTCTTTTAATTCTGTTCCATAAGCTCCAATATTTTGAACAGGTGCAGAACCTACATTACCTGGGATTAAAGATAGGTTTTCAATTCCACCTAAATTTTTTTCTAAACAATAGTTGACAAATTTATTCCAATTTTCTCCGGCATAAGCTGAAATTATACTGTGATTAGAATCTATCTTTTCTATGGTCTTTCCTTTTAGATTTAAATGTATTATTAAACCTTGGAAATCTTTAGTAAATAAAATATTACTTCCACCACCTAAAAACAATATTTCTTTTCGATTATTAATCTTGCAGATCTCTTTTAATTCATCTGTTGAATTAACTTCAACAAACTCTTTCGCTTTAACATCTATTTTGAAAGAATTATAGTTTAGTAAAGAGTAATTGTTTTTTAAAATCATTTTTTTAAATATTCTGTTAATCCATGTTTCAGAATATTTATACAAGATTTTAAATCACTTTCTTTTAGAACATATGCTATTCTAACTTGATTAGTTCCTGTATTAGGAGTAGAATAGAACCCTCCAGCCGGTGCAATCATGATTGTTTCATTATTTAATGAATATTCCTCTAACATCCATTTAGCAAAATTTTCAGAATTTTTAACCGGTAGTTCAACAACACAATAAAAAGCACCCTTAGGTTCTGAAACAGTAACTCCATTTATTTCTTTTAAACCTTTTATTAAAGTAATTCTTCTCTTATTATATTCGTTAATTATTGAATTGAAATAATCTCTCCCAGTGTCCATAGCAGCTGTACTAGCAATCTGAGCAAGTGTAGGAGGTGAGAGTCTGGCTTGAGCAAATTTCATAGCCGTGTCAATGAATTGCTTATTCTTTGAAATTATACATCCAATCCTAGCCCCACACATACTGTATCTTTTAGAAACGGAATCTATTACTATTGAATTTTGATTAATTTCCTCAAAATCCATTATTGACGTATGAGTAGCATTATCATAAGTAAATTCTCTGTATACTTCGTCTGCAATAAGAAATAAATTATATTTCTTAACAATTTCTATTAAACTTTCAATTTCTTTTTTTGAATAAACATAACCAGTTGGATTATTAGGGTTACATATGAGAATTGCTTTTGTTTTGGTAGAAATTAAATTTTCAAATTCTTTAATTTTTGGCAATGCAAAATTATTATCAATACTTGAAAATATAGGTACGATATTTACCCCGTTAGCTACAGAGAACCCATTATAATTTGCGTAAAAAGGCTCAGGTATTATTATTTCGTCACCAGGATCCATGATGCTACCAATTGTAAACAACAAAGCTTCACTTGCACCACTTGTGACAATAATCTGAGATTCAGAAATACTAACATTAAATTTTTTGTAATACTTACAAATCTTACTCCTAAGTTCTATGTTTCCTTCTGATTTTGAGTATGCTAGAACCTTTATATTAGTATTTTTTATTGCTTCAATTGCAGCTGAAGGAGTCTCGATATCGGGTTGACCAATATTCAAATGAAAAACTTTAACCCCTTTTTCTTTGGCTTTTTCCGCATAAGGGACGAGTTTTCTAATTGGGGATTCAGGCATTAAAGTCCCCTTTTTTGAAATTGTAGGCATAAATAAAATTTAGATTTCTAGTAGTCTTCTACTATACTTTTTTTCTTTTTTTCAAGCCCTGTTTTATTATTATCATCGATAACCTGTCCAGTTATTTTTAATATTACATTTGGGTTTGAAGCATTAGAAGTTACGCTTATTGATTTACGTATAAATCCAACTCTTTTTGTATCATATTTAACCTGAATTTTATCTGTTTCTCCAGGTAAAATTGGTTTCTCGGGTTTTTTTGGTATTGTACATCCACATGTGGATTTTACATTCGATATAATTAAGGGTGCATCTCCGGTATTTGTAAATACAAAATCTCTAACACCATTTGCTCCTTTATCTATTGTTCCATAATCAATAACAGTTTTTTCAAATGTGATAATTGCTTTTTTATTTTGCGAAAAACCTAAAAAGCTTACAGAAATAACTAAAATAATTGTAAATAATTTTTTCATATTTTTTTCATAAAAATTAACCAGATAAATATAATTATAATTAGTCAGATTAAGAAATATGAGTATTTTCGTATTGTAAAATTAATTTATGGGCATGCAAGCTAAATATGATCATCGTAAAACAGAGGAGAAATGGTATTCATATTGGCTTGAAAATGATTATTTTTCTTCAAAACCTGACAGTCGAGAAGCATATTCAATAGTAATTCCACCTCCAAATATTACAGGTGTTTTACATATGGGCCATATGCTTAATAATACAATTCAAGATATATTAGTAAGAAGAGCTAGACTTCTTGGTAAAAATGCTTGCTGGGTTCCTGGAACAGACCATGCTTCAATCGCAACTGAAGCCAAAGTGGTTGAAAAGCTAAAGTCCCAAGGAATAGAAAAGAATAATATTTCTAGAAATGAGTTTTTGGACCATGCATGGGAATGGAAAAATGAATTTGGTGGAATTATTCTGGATCAATTAAAAAAAATTGGTTGTTCATGTGATTGGAATAGAACAAAATTTACTTTGGATGATAACATGAATAAATCTGTAATTAAGGTTTTTATTGATTTATATAATAAAGAGCTAATTTACAGAGGTTATAGGATGGTTAATTGGGATCCTGAAGCAAAGACAACTCTTTCTGATGAGGAAGTAAACTTTATTGAAAAACAGGATAGATTATTCTATGTTAAATATAAAATAAATGGATTTTCAAAATTTGTTACTATTGCTACAACAAGACCTGAAACTATTTTAGGTGACTCAGCAATATGTGTTAATCCTAACGATGAAAGATTTAAAGAAATAATTGGAAAATCAGTTACAGTTCCTATTGTTAATCGAAAAATTCCAATCATTGCTGATGAATATGTTGATATAGATTATGGAACAGGTTGTTTGAAAGTAACTCCTGCGCATGACCACAATGATAAAATTTTAGGTGAAAAATATAATTTAGAGTTTATCGACATTTTAAACGATGATGCATCATTAAATGATATTTGTTTGCATTATTCTGGAATGGATCGATTTGTAGCTAGAAAAAAAATTATAGAGGAGCTTAAGGCTATTGGACTTTTCGTTAAAACTGAAAATATTACTCATAATGTTGGAGTAAGTGAAAGAACAGGAGCGGTTATTGAGCCAAAATTTAGTCATCAATGGTTTTTAAAAATGGATGATTTAGTGAAACCTGCTATCAAATCCGTTTTAAAATCTGAAGAAATTAACTTTTTTCCTAAAAAATTTGATAACACATTTAGAAACTGGATGGAAAATATTCGAGATTGGAATATTTCAAGACAACTCTATTGGGGTCACCAAATCCCTGTATATTATTACGGAGAAAACAATGAAAAATATGTAGTTGCAGAAAGCATTGATAAGGCAGTAGAATTAGTTAAAAAAAGAACTGGAAATAATAATATATCTGAAGTTGATATTACCCAAGATGACGATGTTTTAGACACATGGTTTTCATCTTGGCTTTGGCCAATAAGTGTTTTTGACGGAATTAATAATCCAGATAATAATGATATTAATTATTATTATCCAACAACTGATTTAGTAACCGGTCCAGACATTATCTTTTTTTGGGTTTCTAGAATGATTATGGCAGGTTATGAGTTTAAAGACAGCAGACCTTTTACAAATGTTTATTTCACAGGTATAGTTAGAGACAAAAAAAGAAGAAAAATGAGTAAATCATTAGGAAATTCTCCCGATGCATTAAAATTAATCGATGAGTATAGTGCTGATGGTGTTAGGGTTGGTTTAATGCTAAGTTCTGCAGCAGGAAATGATTTACTTTTTGACACTAATTTATGCGAACAAGGTAAATCTTTTTCAAATAAAATTTGGAATTCGTTTAGACTTGTTAAAGGTTGGGAGTTTGTAGAAATGGAACAACCCATATATTGCAAAACTGCAATCAAATGGTATAATCACAAATTTAACACTACAGTTAATAAAATAAATGATCACTTTGAAAAGTTTAGAATTAGCGATGCATTGATGTGTGTATACAAGTTAATATGGGATGACTTTTGCTCAGTTTTACTTGAGATTGTCAAACCTCAATTTGGTAGTCCATTAGATTCTAAGACATATCATGAAATACTCAAAATTTTTGAAAATAATTTAATCATTTTACATCCATTTATGCCGTTCATTTCAGAGGAAATATGGCATACGATTTCTAAAAGAGACACGAAAGATGCTATTGTTGTCTCTAAATGGCCAAAAACTCAAAATAGAATTGATAAAAATATCATTAATGAATTTGAGGTTCTCCAAAATGTAATTTCTGGAATAAGAAACTTTAGAAAAAAATACCAGATTTCCTTTAAGGAGTCTTTGTCTTTAAGTGTCGTTAATAATGATGATTTCCCCACTATTTATGACCCTATAATCACAAAACTATGTAATGTTACTAGTATTCAATATGGTGAGTCTGAAATTGAAAATTCTATTTCATTTAGAGTAAATTCAAATATATATTCAATTCCTTTCCAGCAGGAGATTAATGTAGAAGCTGAAATAAAAAAAATTAAAGAAGATTTAGATTATCAGAATGGCTTTTTAAAATCAGTTAATTCTAAATTAGATAATAAAAGATTTGCTGAAAATGCTCCAGAATCTGTTATTCAAAATGAGATGAAAAAGAAAAATGATGCGCTTTTAAAAATATCTGTTCTTGAAGAGAGATTAAAAAAATTAAACAGTTAATTTTTAGAAGATATTACTGTAACTCCACCTTTTACGACTTGATTTAATTTAACATCAATTTTACTATTAAGTGGTAAAAATAAGTCAACTCTAGATCCAAATTTAATAAAACCTGCATCTTCTCCTTGTACTGAAACTTGCCCTACTTTTGCATAATTAACTATTCTTCTAGCGACAGCCCCAGCAATTTGTCTATATAAAACTTTACCAAAAGTATTGTTTTCTACCACTATTGTTGTTCTTTCATTTTTAGTACTCGATTTTGGATGCCATGCGACAAGATATTTTCCAGGATGGTATTCTGAGTAAATGATATTTCCGTCCATTGGATATCGTGTTACATGTACATTTATAGGTGACATGAAAACACTAACTTGTAATCTTTTATCTTTAAAAAATTCTGGCTCATAAACTTCTTCAATTATGACTATTTTTCCGTCAACTGGAGATAAAATATAATTTTTATCTGAGTTAATTGTTATTTTAGGATTTCTAAAAAACTGGAGTATCAATACCAACATTACAATTAGAAATATTTTAATCGTAAGTGAACTTTTTATCTCAAAATAATCCATAGAAATAATCAATATTGCTACAGTTATAAATGAACTTAAAATAATACCAACACCTTCTTTATGAAACATTAAACAAATTTTAAAAATAAATAAATGTAAGGGCTTGCAAATATAACACTATCAAGTCTGTCTAGCATACCACCGTGACCAGGAATTATATTTCCGCTGTCTTTTACATTTGATTCTCTTTTAAATTTAGATTCAATCAAATCTCCTAGAGTACCGAAAATACTTACAATTATTGCGATAATAAGCCAATACGAAGTATCCATACTTTCATTTACATATCTAGAAACAACTGATGCAGAAATACAACAAAAAAATAGACCTCCTAAAAACCCTTCTATAGTTTTATGTGGAGATACGCTATAAAATAGCTTTTGTTTTCCGAAATTTTTACCGACAATATACGCAAAACTATCATTCACCCAAATCAGGATAAAACATCCTAAAATAATTGAAGGATCATAAAATCCGTTAAAATTTGCTATCAGATAAATAAAAACAAAAGATGATGAAATATAAAAAGTGAAGTTAATATATTTCTTTTTTAAAAAATTCGGTAAATCTCGAGATGAAAATAAATCCCTAACAAGGAAAATAGACACAAAAATTGATAATATAAGAAGTGTATCTTTCAAGTCATTAAAAAATGAATTTGAATCAAGAATGCTATTCAGATAATATTCAGTTATAGAAAAATATCCAAAAATTAAGATAAAGATTATATAAAAACCCACCCCTTTTTGATTTACAAGCTTATTAAATTCGTAGGATGATATAAGGCCAAAAGCAAAAGTTAATAATGTAAAACTTACATGAGTTTTTAGAGATGCTATAAAAATAGCAGCAAATATTAATCCACTTACAATTCTTTTACTAGATTCTTTCAAAACTATTTAAATCCTTTTTCTAAAAGAATCAAATATAAGTTTTTTGAAGAAGTTCCGTAGCTTAAAAAATTTTTATCTTCTTTGGTTTTGTTGAAATTTTTAATGGTTGTAATATTAGTAGGAATGCTCTCACTATTTGATTTAATCTCTGACAGACCTTCGCTGATACTATTTTTTAGTTTTCTCGTATCAGAAATGATAATTAAGCTTTCAGGAAATTCTGATAATTTTTTTTCATGAATTTGATTTGAAGAGATTAATACAGACCCATCACTTGCAATTAAATTTTCACAATCAGTTACAAAGCATTTGGTTTCTTCTAAACTTGAGCTGAATAAATTACTTAGATTATATCTCTTTTTTAGATCAGAATTTATTATTAATATATCTTCACTTGTCCATTCATTTTCATCTAAAATTAAATTAAAATTCTCTTGTAATTCTACGATGGTTTCACAGTAAATAAATTTACCGCCATTATCGATAAATTTTAGAATAAACCTTTCTTCAATTACTGCTTTTTTTTTGGGAAGAAACTTACTTTCAGATTTTTTTATCTCCTCTTTTGAAGATGATTTCTTGAAAAAATTGCTAAAAAAATTCAAAAGATATTATAATTTAATTCCTGTTGTAACTTATTTGTATTAAAGTTAGTTAAATGAAGTTAATTTCTCTTAAACAAATCAATAAATAATGATTATTTATTTCCTTTTTTAGGTTCTTTTTTTTCAAAAGGTCTCTTACCAAATATTTCTTCAAGATTATCTTTAAAAATTACTTCTTTTGTAAGTAATACTTCAGCAAGCTGTGTCAGTTTCTTTTTATTTTTCTTTAAAATGCCAATTGCTCTCTGGTATTGTTTTTCAATTATCGCAGAAATTTCTTTATCAATTGTTTCTGCAGTTTGTTCACTGTATGGTTTTGTAAAACCATATTCATTTCCATTTGACGAATCATAATAAGTAAGATTTCCAACTTTATCGTTTAGACCATATACTGTAACCATGGCTCTTGCTTGCTTTGTGACTTTTTCCAAGTCACTTAATGCCCCTGTTGAAATTTTATCGAAAATAACCTTTTCTGCTGCTCTACCACCAAGTGCAGCACACATCTCATCTAGCATTTGCTCAGGTCTAACTATTAATCTTTCTTCTGGAAGGTACCATGCAGCTCCTAATGACCTACCTCTAGGAACAATAGTAACTTTAACTAGAGGTGCAGCATGTTCAAGCATCCAGCTTACTGTTGCGTGTCCAGCCTCATGAAATGCAACGGCTTTCTTTTCTTCTTCAGTTATTATTTTATTTTTCTTCTCTAATCCACCGACTATCCTATCAACGGCATCTAAAAAATCTTGTTTGCCAACAGACTTTTTATTCTTTCTAGCTGCTATCAATGCAGCCTCATTACAAACATTAGCAATATCAGCTCCTGAAAAACCAGGTGTTTGCTTTGATAAAAAATCAACATCAACTGATGATGATTTTTTTAGGGGTCTTAAGTGAACTTCAAATATTTTTTTTCTTTCTCTGACATCAGGAAGGTCTACGTAGATTTGCCTATCAAATCTACCGGCTCTCATTAATGCTTTATCTAAAACATCTGCTCGGTTTGTAGCAGCTATAACAATCACATTGGTGTTTGTTCCAAAACCATCCATTTCTGTAAGTAGTTGATTAAGTGTATTTTCTCTTTCATCATTAGATCCAGTAAAATTACTTTTACCTCTAGCCCTACCAATTGCATCGATTTCATCGATGAAAATTATTGATGGAGATTTTTCTTTAGCTTGTTTAAATAGGTCTCTAACTCTTGAAGCTCCAACACCAACAAACATTTCGACAAAATCTGAACCAGAAAGAGAAAAAAATGGAACTTTTGCTTCACCAGCTACTGCTTTTGCTAATAGCGTTTTACCTGTTCCAGGTGAGCCTATGAGTAGAGCTCCTTTAGGGATTTTCCCGCCAAGAGCCGTATATTTCTTGGGGTTTTTTAAAAAGTCTACTATTTCTTGTACTTCTTCTTTGGCACCTTCTAACCCAGCTACATCTTTAAAGGTTGTTTTAACCTGAGCATTTGCATCAAATAATTTAGCTTTAGACTTCCCTATATTAAAGATTTGCCCACCAGCTCCGCCACCTCCAGTTGACATGCGTCTCATTATAAATATCCATATAGCAATTATAATAATAAAAGGAAGCATAGAAATGATAATATCACCCCAAATATTTTGTTCAGTAATATAATTTACCTCAATATTTTGGTTGAATTCCTCATTTACTCTGTACAATTTATTTTCAAAGTTTTGCAAATCTCCAAACTCAAATCTGTAATTTGGATTATTTGAAGCAATTGATAAAAGTGAAGTTTTAGCTGAATTTTTATGTTCATCTTTAAGTCTTGCATCTCTCGTAAGATAGACATATACTTCGCGCTTATTTATAATCTCAATTTTTTCAACATCTCCAATAGCAGCAAATTCAAAAAATTTAGATGGGGTAGTAGTTTTTGAATTTTCTGAGCCAGTGCCAGAAAAAATATTTAACAGTAAAAAAACAAGTACAATTGAACCAAATATCCATGAAGGGGATGGGTTAAATTTAAATTGTGGTTGTTTTTGTTGTTTTTTTTGCTTTTTCATCCTTCTAATTTAATTCAATTTTTTTAGCGTCACCCCACAGTCCTTCGAGGTCATAAAATTCTCTTTTTTCTTTTTGAAATACATGTACAACTACATCTATATAATCCAATAAAACCCATTCAGCATTTTCATAACCTTCAACACCCCAAGGTTTATCCTTTAATTCTTTACTAACTTTTTTTGTTACCGAGTTAATTATTGCATTAACCTGTGTATTTGAGTTTCCGTCACAAATAATAAAGTAATCACTTACTCTATTTTCAAGTTTTCTCAAATCTAGTAAATTAATCTCATTACCTTTTACATCTTCTATACCATCGATTATTAATCTGATAAGCTTTTTAAATTTAGTTCGTCCTGACATTAAGAATCTTTGAGCTTGTACAAAGTTATTATTTTTTTTACTTTATTCGAATGAAAATAATCAAACTTGATGCCACAGATTCTACAAACTCCTATTTAAAAACTCTTTTAAATAAGGATTCGGTAGATGATTTAACAGTTGTAATTTCAAAACATCAAAAAAATGGAAGAGGTAGAAATGGTAGTATTTGGGTTAACGATCCTTCTTTAAATCTTGCTTTTAGTATTTATAAGAAGTTTGAAAATTTAAGTGTAAGTAATCAGTTTTATTTAAATATTATAAGTTCAATTTCTGTGTTTGAGTTATTAAAAAAATATAAAGTTCAGCAACTGACAATTAAATGGCCTAATGACATAATGACAGCAAATAAAAAAATTTCAGGAATTTTGATTGAAAATAATTTTAGGGGAAGTTTAATTACACACAGTATTATCGGAGTTGGTATCAATGTAAATCAAGCTAAATTTAAGGATTTACCAAATGCAACTTCTATACTAAACAAAACAGGATTCAAAAATTCATTAGATGATCTAGCGAATGACTTAATTTTCATCTTTAAAAGGAACCTCAATAACTTTCAAAGTAAAATAAATACGCTATCCTCATTTTATAATCAGTCTCTTTACAGAAAAAATATCAAAACAGAATTTATTGATAATCAAAAAAAGTCTATAATAGGGGAAATAGTAAGTGTAGACGAAAAAGGAATCCTGAAGCTAAAAAAATTAGATGGTCATTATGAAAATTTCATGGAAAACGAAATTAAAATGAAAATTTAACCCCATTTCTCAGGGTTCTTGTTCCAGTTTTCTAGTGTAAGAATATCATTTTCAGAAATATAATTGGTCTGAAGAGCCTTTTTTAATAAATCTGAGTAATTACTTAATGTGTGAAGTTGAACATTCTCATTATTAAAATTCTCATTAGATATTTTAAACCCATAATTGAAAATTGCCAACATACCAAGCACATTTAGTTGCTCTTCTCTAAGCGCCTTTACTGCATTTAGTGAACTTTTTCCTGTACTGATTAAATCTTCAATAACTACCACATTTTTATCTTTTGTAACTTCTCCCTCAATTTGATTTTTTCTTCCGTGTTTTTTTGGTTCAGGTCTCACATATATAAAAGGTAAATTAAGTTTTTGTGCGACTAGCATGCCAATACCAATTGCGCCTGTAGCTACTCCAGCAATAATATCAACACTAGGGTACTTGTCTTTTATGATTTCAACAAAGAAATTTGTAATTGAGCTTCTACTCTTTGGATGAGAAAGAATAATCCTATTATCACAATAAATTGGAGATTTCCATCCTGAAGCCCAAATAAAAGGCTTGTTAGGGCTCAGTTTAATTGCATTTAATTTTAACAATATCTCTGAAGTTGACGATTTATAATCAGTTTGAGAAGGTTTATTCATAATTCTTGTGACAAAAGTATTAATTTTGATTTGTATTTAGATAAATGTTACAAGTTTTTTACAAAGATAAACCCATAATTATTTCAGATAAAAAATCTGATTTGAAGGATAGTATTCTAATAGATATCAAATTATTAGAAGATCTTGATTTAGTAAAACTTTTAAGTAAAAAAAAAGTTAATTCAATTGGGATCAAATCTAAAAAATCAGAAAAGGTAATTAATATTATAAAAAAGAAATTTCCTGAAATTATTGCTGCTGGTGGTAAAGTTTATAACGATGCTGCAGAAGTGTTATTTATTTATAGAGATAAGAAATGGGATTTACCTAAAGGAAAAGTAGAAAAAAAAGAAAATATTTCACAAACTGCATTAAGAGAAGTAACTGAAGAAACAGGAATTAAGAATTTATCTATTACAAAGCCACTAGAAAAAACCTACCACATATTTAAAAGAAATAACAAATATTTTCTCAAGACCACCTATTGGTTTGAAATGAAATCAGACTTTAAAGGTAAATTTAAACCTCAAACAGAAGAAGGGATTAGCAGGGTAGAGTGGATAGGAATTGATAAGTTGTCTGAAATATTACCTAAAAGTTATGCTAATATAAAGTTGCTAATTGGTTAAAAAGAAACTGATTTAGGAACAAACTTTCTGTAATCTCCGTTATTGTCAATTATTTCCCTAACTATTGATGATGAAATAAATGCATAATTAGGGGACGTTAAAAAGAAAATAGTTTCTATTTTTTCTAAGCTATTATTAAATAATGCTATTTTTTTTTCAAATTCAAAATCTGCAGGGTTTCTTAGGCCTCTAACTATATGATTAACATTCATTTTTTTACAAAATTCTGCAGTTAAACCGTCATAACTCTTAACGATTACTTTTGGATTATTTTTAAATTCAGAAGAAATAAATTCAAGTCTTTTATCCAAAGTAAACTTGTATTTTTTCTCATAATTATTTCCAACAGAAACAATCAGTTCATCAAAAATTTGAGTTGCCTTTTCTATAATTTCACAATGTCCCAAAGTAAGCGGGTCGAATGAGCCTGGAAAAATTGCTTTTTTCATAATTCAAATTTAGTTTAAATTATTGCTTCATTAATAGCATTGACAAACAAATCATTCAATGAAATATTAGCAGATTTTGCTTGTTGTGGTAAAATGCTCTCCGCTGTTAAACCTGGAACAGTATTAGTTTCAAGGTAATATATACCACTTTCATTAACAATAAATTCACTCCTTGAAAATCCTTTCAATTTTAAATGCATGTAAATGTTTTTTGAAATAGACTCTAAATCAAATTTTAAAATATCAGAAATATTAGCAGGAGTAATTTCATTCGATTTTCCCTCGTATTTTGCTTCATAATCAAAAAAATCGTTTGAGCTAATTATTTCTGTAATTGGAAGAACTATTACTTTATTTTTAAAAGTTATTACTCCAATTGAAAATTCTCTACCCTCAATATGTGCTTCAATTAACACATTGTCATCAACTTCAAATGCTGAGTTTAAGCAATTATTTAATTCTTTTTGGTTGTATACTTTATAAACTCCAAAACTACTTCCTGATTTACTTGCTTTAACAAAGCAAGGAAAACCAATTTTATTTTCTAAATCTGCATAATCAATCTTAATACCTTTATTGACCACTAATGAATTTGCTGTTTTAATTCCTTTTAAAGAAAGAAATTTCAAACATTTTATTTTGTCAAAGGTTAATTCTGATTGAAATGATTCGCAGCCAGTAATTGGGATATTCAGTTTGTTAAAATATTTTTGAATGATACCATCCTCTCCAGGTGAGCCATGTATTGCATTGAATATACAATCAAACTTTAGTGCAGGATTATTTTTAATGCTGAAGCTTGACTTATCTATTTCATATTTCTCTTCGTTTTCATCAAATAGAATCCAATTTTTTTTATTTATTTGGATTTTGTAACAATTAAATTCTGATTTTAAGGTTTCGTAGACTACTTGACCACTTTTGATAGATATCTCAAATTCGTCGGAATATCCACCCATAATAATTCCTATATTTTTCTTTTTACTCAGATTCACAACTTCAAAAGTAGCTAATTAAAGTTATTTATAAATTAATTAAGTTTGTATTTCAATTGTTGTTATGTCCATGTTAAATTATTTATTAAGTAAGTCCTTCTTTAAAAACTTATTTTATATAATAGTTACTGGTTTAATTTTATTTGTTTTATTAATACTTTTTTTAAGAATAAACACTAGGCATGGAGATTTTGTTATTGTTCCTGATCTTATTGGAAAAACAATTGAAGAGTTCGATTCTGAGCTTAATGAACTTGATTTAAAATATATTATTTCTGATTCTGGAAATTATAATCCAGATTTTAAGATTAACTCTGTCTTAGATCAACTTCCTAATGCAAATTCTAAAGTGAAGGAGGGTAGAAAGATATATATAACTTTAAATGCATCAGATTTTGCAGTGGTAAAAATCCCTAAAATTACAAGGATAACAGTCAGGCAAGCTAGAAAGATGATTGAATCTCTTGGATTTGTTTTTGGTGAGATTGAATATGTTGATGATATAGCAAGAGATGAGGTGATTTCTATTTCCAGTGAAGGCATTGAGCTGAATGAAGGAGATTTTTTGAAAAGAACTTCGGTAATTGATTTTAAACTGGGTAATGGAAAGCAATAATTCATTATTTGAACATTTTTCATTTAAAGTTGATAAAGGTCAAGCACCACTAAGAATAGATAAGTATCTAATGAATTTTGTTGAAAATGCAACTAGAACAAAAATTCAAGCAGCAGCAAAGAAGGGTTGTATTCAGGTTAATGGTATTGTTGTTAAATCCAATTATAAAGTTAAGCCTCATGATAATATTAAAGCGTTATTTGAATATCCACCACACGAGAATTTATTAGTTGCAGAAAATATAAGTATTGATATAGTTTATGAAGATGACGATTTGGTTATTGTTAATAAGCCTGCAGGCTTAGTTGTTCATCCAGGGCATGGAAATTATTCAGGAACATTAATAAATGGCTTGATTTATCATTTTGACAACCTACCCAATAATTCATCCAATAGGCCAGGTTTGGTACATCGATTAGATAAAGATACAAGTGGTTTACTAGTGGTTGCAAAAAATGATAATTCAATGGTAGATTTGTCAAATCAGTTTGCGAATAAAACTTCAAAAAGAGAATATATCGCGATGGTTTGGGGTAATGTGAAAGATAATTTAGGAAAAATTGATAATTATATTGGAAGAAATCCTAAAAACAGATTGCAAAATATTGTTCTAGATGAGGATAAGAAAGATTTAGGAAAAAGAGCTATTACCAATTTTGAGGTTATTAGTAGGATGAATTATGTAAGTCTAGTAAAATGTACCCTTGAAACAGGAAGAACACATCAAATAAGAGTACATATGAAGCATGTTGGTCATACATTATTTAATGATGAAAGATATGGTGGTAATCTTATATTAAAAGGAACTACTTTTACTAAATATAAACAGTTTGTTGAAAACTGTTTCAAAATCTTACCTAGACAAGCATTGCATGCTAAAACTCTTGGTTTTACACATCCAAGAACAAAAGAATTTATGGAATTTGATTCCGATCTACCAGATGATTTTAAGATGTGTATTGATAAATGGGAAAAATATTCATCTGATTAATTCAGTATATTAATTATTTTTCTTGAATAAATTAATTTTGTTAGTTATTTTTATTCATAAATTGTTTGTAATGAAAATCTTATTATCACCTGCAAAATCTTTAGACTTTAAGTCAAAACTACCTACTGAAAAACTGACAAATTTTTGTTTTGAAGAAGAGGCGAAGCATTTAAACTCAATTTTGAAAAATAAGAGTCCTAAGGAATTATCTGATTTAATGAGTGTTTCATCAAAAATTGCTGATTTGAATTATGAAAGGAATAATAACTGGTCAACTCCTTTTAATCTTAGTAATTCAAGACAAGCTGTATATGCATTTAGTGGTGATGTATACAAAGGTTTAGATGTTTATTCAGTTGCTGAAGATAAATTAGATTTTATGCAAAATAGTTTAAGAATCATATCTGGGTTATATGGTTTGTTGAAGCCTTTTGATTTGATTCAGCCATACAGATTAGAAATGGGTACAAAATTACAAGTTGACAACAATAAGAATTTGTATGAGTTTTGGAGGGAAAAAATCACAAATGAACTTAATGATCAATTGACTGAAAATGAACCAGTTTTGAACTTAGCTAGTAATGAATATTTTAAAGCGATTGATACTAAAGTCATAAAAACAGATATTTTCACAGCTAATTTTAAGCAACTAAAAGATGGTCAATACAAAACCATAGCAATATTTTCAAAAAGGGCAAGAGGTATGATGGCTAGGTTTATTATTGATAATAATATCACAGATATAAGTGATTTAAAATCATTTAATTGTGATGGATATTTGTATCATGAATCTTTCTCTACAGACAAGGAGCTCATTTTTTCTAGATAGTATAAATTTCTTAATAACATAATAGCAGACATTCTAATATCTAATGTAAAATTGATCTCAAATGCTCTAATTTAAGGACTTATTAACAATTTTTACTATATTTGCTGGTTCAAAGGTATTTAAATTAACGAATATGAAAAAAATATTACTATTAATGTTAGCTTTTGCAACAAGTTTTTCATTCGCACAAGCTACATATGAAACTACAGGAAACGCAACTGATTGGGATAGTTCTTCTACTTGGACTCTCGCATCAGGATCTGCTGCTGATAGTGATTCTAATGGTGTGCCTGATTCAAATGATAATGTCCAGATTAAACATGATGTTACTGTTGATTCAAATAATGCATGTAACAACTTATCTACATATTGGGTAAGTGGTTCAAGAAAAATTATTACTGTTATAAATTCATCAACATTAACTGTTAGTGGTGACATAACAAATGAGGGTGAAATTATTTTAGGAACTGGAGCTGGTGGAAAGGGAACAATGAATATTTCTGGTGATGTAGATAATGATACTTTTATTACAATTAATGAGGGTTCTACTATGATATTAAGCTCAACATCAACTATGTATAGTGATGGACAGCTTACAATCAATTCATCTAGTTCAACTTTCGGCTCTCTTGTTATGCCAGGTACATACACTGCTGATGGTGGGGGTTCTGGATTTGAATATGGAAGATATGTAAACTCTGTTGCAGGCGGATGGGATTTAATTAGTTCTCCTGTTTCTGGACTAACTATATCAAGTTTTATAAGTACAAATTCTGACGTAGCTACAAACGGATCTGACCCTGTCCAATATGCAGTTGGCGTATATTCTAATACACAAGCATCGCATAGCGCTGGTAATGATTGGTTAAATTACACATCTACGTCTGTTGGTTCAACTGAGTTTGAAGATAGCAAAGGATATCAAATGGCTACAACGGGTGGTTCTAAAGTAGAGTTTACCGGTACTCCGCATACAGGTTCACAATCAATTTTAATATCATTCAACGAAAATGGAAGTACAAATGTTAATGATGGAACAAAATTTAATCTTGTTGGAAACCCTTATCCAAGTTATATAACTGTAACTGATTTCATCAACGGAAACACCTCTGTTCTTCATGCAGGCCATAAAGCTGTTTATGGATGGAATGGTTCAAGTTATACCACTAAAAATTTAGCAAGTGCAGGTTATATAGCACCTGCTCAAGGATTTATGGTTGCTGATATCGGTCCGAATCCTGGAGATACTTCTTCACTTATATTTACAGTTACTATGATGACATCAAGCGCCAATGGTGCAGACGATTTTGTTTCTAGTTTAATGGATGATAGAGCTGAACTTTTTTTAAGTTATAATCAAAGTGATATCTCTAAATCTACAGAAATATATTTTTTAGATAATGTTAATGATCAAATGAATCCAGGTTATGATGCTGGAGTTATCGCTTTAGCTGATACTAGAATTTATACAAGACTTGTAGAGGGAGATGAAGGTCTTAATCTATCTATTCAATCCCTTGCTTATTCAGAAATGTGGGACAAAGTAATTCCAATTGGGGTTAATGCTTTAGTAGGTGAAGAAATGACTATTGGTATTTCTCACAGAACGACTCCTGCTGATCTTAACATTTACTTAGAAGACACTGAAGAAGGAACAATGACTAATTTACTTGAAGGAGACTTTGTTTACACACCAACAAGTGATTTAGAAGGAGTTGGAAGATTCTTTATCCACATGAGTGCTGATACAATGAGTAATGAAGATGTATCAACAAGCTTATTAAATGCTTACAAAGAAGTAGATGCTAGTTTTATTACAATTGAAGGATTAGCTACTCAAACAAACGAAACTAAAGTTAGTTTATACAATATTCTTGGTAGAGAAGTATTATCTACTACTTTTAACAATAACATGAATACACAAACCATCTCAACAGTCGGAATGGCAAGTGGTATTTACGTAATTGAATTAGAGTCAGGAACTGATAGATTAACCAAGAAACTTATAATACAATAATCATGAAGAAGACAGGTATTACTAGAAAACAGGCAATTAAGAAGATGGGGAAATATGCAGCATTGACTGCTATTGGAACCTTCGCAATACTGAATCCTAAAAAGGCTCAGGCACAATCAACACCGCCAGGACCTCCAGGTTGGGACTAAGATAGTCTTTTTCTTACAGATTTAATGATAGCTCTGTTTGTTTTTAATTGAAACGAACAGAGCTATATATTTTTTATGGCATATCATTTGATAACCATATGATATGCTTAAATTATTCACTAAATGTTTTTTGGTCTTTTCTTTAGCTACTATCTCGTGTGCAGATAGTTCTAATAATACTATAGAGATTGTAGATTTTGAAGGTTTTTATAGTAAAATAGATCTTTCCACTAACAATACTTATGTTATTAATTTTTGGGCAACTTGGTGTTCACCATGTGTAAAAGAACTTCCATACTTTGAACAAATTAATAAGGAATACGCAGAAAATAACGTAAAAGTTATCCTTGTTAGCTTAGATTTCCCATCTCAAATAGATTCAAAGCTAAAACCCTATATAAAAACCAATAATATAAACTCTAGAGTAATTTTACTTGATGATTCAAAAATTAATACCTGGGTTCCTAAAGTTTCTGATAAGTGGGATGGAGGTATACCTGCAACACTTATAGTAAACAAGAATAATTACAATTTTTACCCACAACCCTTTGAAAAGGATGAGCTAATTGCTGAATTGAATAAATTATTAGAATAAATTTATTTTATATCTTTATCTCAATGGATTTAGATCAAATTATTTGGAAAAACCAATTAGAATCAGACAGAAGTGCTGTCATTATTGATGTAAGGACTCCGGAAGAATATAATTTATCTCACATCCCTAATTCTAAAAATATAGATTTTTACAATCCGCAAAATTTTATGCAGGAGATTGAAAAATTAGACAAAGAACATTCATACTATATTTATTGTAGAACAGGTGCTAGAAGTGCTAATTCTTGTATTTTAATGTCTGAATTGGGCTTTAATAATATTTATAATTTGATTGGGGGTATTGTTGAATGGAAAGGAGAAATAAAAAATTAATCATATGTCTAGACTTTTACTTATATTTCTCTTTTTAACAATCTCTTGCAATTTTCTTACTCCGGAAATAAATTTTATTTCTAGTTCTGATCTAAATGAACTTGAAGAAGCTGAGTATATTCTAATAGATGTTAGAACAACTGATGAGTACGAATCTGGATTTATTCAAAATGCTATAAATATTGATTATTATTCGGAAATGTTTAATTCAGATATTCTGTCATTTGAAAAAGATTCTAAAATTATCCTCTATTGTAGAACAAATAATAGAAGTGCCAAAAGTGCAAATTTGTTATTGGATAATGGTTATCGAGATATCAGCGTAATTGAGGGTGGAATTACTTCTTGGGTTAAGAGTGGTAACGATGTTGAATATTCTATTAAAGATTAATTGTTCCAGAGTGGTGTAGGATAAATACCATTCTCACTGTATAGCTTTAATTTTTCAACACTGTTTTCTTTGTCTTCTTTATAAGTAATTCCAAACCATTCTGAATTCGAATCAACAACATCAATGGTTATTATTTCTTCAGATAGAAGTTTTTGTGCTGCAAATGGGAGATAAATTTCACTTTTCACGATATCATTTAAATTTTCCATTTCCTCCCTTATATAATTCTCAAGGTGATTTAAGAAATTAGCTCTACAGAGCCAAAAATTCATTGAAACAAAATCGTTTTCACTTAAAATGTTTCCGCTGTCGTAGTCTTTAATAATTTCCCCTGACTCTTGTATTTTTAAATGCTCATTTATTGAGATTAGTTTTCCGTTAGACACTTTACATACTCCTCTAGATACAGAGCCAAATTTGGAGAGAGTATTTTTTAATTTGTAACTAACTAAGCCGTAATTATTTTGATCAACAGAGTTCTTAAGGAACTTAGCTGCATTTTTAAACGCTTCTGAACCATAATAGTCATCGGCATTTATTATTGCAAAATCAGTGCTTATATAATCTTTTGCACACCAGACAGCATGAGCAGTACCCCATGGCTTTTCTCTTTTTGTATTTGCAATCATTCCTTTGGGTAGATTGTGAGTCTCTTGTACTACTACATCAATTTTTATTGAATTATCAATTTTAGCCCTTAAGTATTCAAATAAGAAATCTTTATTTTCTTTTTTTGTTATTAAAACAATATGATTAAATCCACTTTGAATCGCATCATAAATGCTAAATTCCATTAAAAATTCATTTCTCGGACCTAATTCATCAAACTGCTTTAGTTTTCCATATCTACTACCACTACCTGCTGCCATTATCAGTAATACCATAATCTAGAATATATTATTTATTAATTTTACAACCTCCTCGTTATCGCTGTAGGTTAAATCATAAAACATGCTTTTTTTGACCCAGTTAATAAAAGCTATAGAGTGATTTCTGTCCTTAGAAATCCATGCATCTGGTAAAATTCTTTGTAAAGCAATTCCTTTGTTAATCAATTTAATTTCATTTTTAAAATTCTTGCCAAATTTAACATTAATTACTTTATTACATTTAACAGATAATCTTAAATTATTTTGGTCATTGTTAGGAAGATATTTTACATTTCCTTTTATTTCATTAATATAATATTCTTTTAATTTACTAAATGATTTAAAAAGGGTTTGTGCAGTTGGATAAAAACCTTCTTTTATAGAAATTGCTGAAGGAAAATGATAATGGAAACCTTTATTATTCATTGGGCTAAAATCATCGGCTACTAGAGAAAAATTATTAGCCATTAAAATTGTACTTAGTGAACTTTTTCCGTTTCCAGATTCACCTGTTAGCATTACAGAATTATAGTCATAGGATAATGTTGAGCCATGAAAAACTGCTGACCAATCTTTATCCTCCATATTATGAAAAAAAGAGGTTAGCTCCATAGAAATTTTACCCTGTAATTCATGCATTTTAGAAAGTCCCCACCCTCCTAAAAATAAATCCTCTTTAAATAAATATATCTTTTTATTTTTTTCAAAAATCTTAAATGTTATGTTTTCCTTTTCTTGGGTCTTTAGATGAATAAACTTAGGATCTATAAGATTTCTTAAATTTTCATTTTCATATAAAATCTTTACAACTCTATTATTGAATTTAAATGAGCTTTGACATTTTAAAAAGCCATTATTTATATCAATTTTTTTATTTTCTTCCTCTTTTTTTTCAGTATTACATTCTAATATCAGATTTTCTAAATCCTTATTTATATCCTTGAGCTTTGAAGAATTAATTCGATGTTCTCTTATAAAATCCTTATTTATAGGGTATAGTGAAGGTTTTAATTTATTTAATAACAAAATATTGATCGTATCATTGAGTACAATATATTTATTTGATTTTTCAAACCATATAATATTGGTGTTTGAATCAATTTTTTCTGAAATAAAGTAGGTGAAATCAGAATTCATACTCAATAGATTTTAGATATAAAAAAACCCTCACTAGGAGGGTTTTTTATAATAATATTAAATACTTATTACTTCCCTTTACAGAAAGGAAGTCCAGTTTTTGTATTTTCAACTACAGTTTTACCTGCAGGAAGATCACAAGCGCCATCTCCAGCTACTTTAGCAAAATAATAAATAGTTTGGTTTCTTCCTCCTTTTAATACTACGTCTTTTGAGTGAAGGAAGTAAGTTTTTCCTTTACTATTGGTGTGTGAATAACCCATATCTTTTTAGTTTTTAAATTATTAATGCTTAAATATAGGATATTTTTTTTCAAAAAAGAAGATTTTAACCATATAAATCTCAATTTTATTAACAATTTTAATTTAATGCTTATTTTTTTGCTACTCTGTTGGAGATTTTTGAATATTAAATCAAACTAATTTTTTTCTAAATTAAAAAAACTGTTTACTCGATTTTTTGCATTCTCAGAGATATCTTTCCAAAATATATTTATATCACCAAAGTGATAATTTCTTATAAGTTTAAGTATGATATTACCTTTTATTCCTCTTGGAACGGAAGACCATAATAACCCATCATAAATCTCAATACTTACTGATTTAGGGTAAATATTTTTATCATAAAATAATAACCCTTTATGTTCTTCAATTGGTGCTACTCTTGAAATATTCCATCTAATCGGGTTTGTGACAAATTGGTTTTTATTCCACGAGAAGTGTGCAGGATGTTTACCTTCTTTGGGTTTTCTGTTTTTTCTAAAAGTATTCCAAGATAGATATCCCTTAATGTCATTTGGATCTTTCATTGGATGAATTGTTTCAAATTCATTAATATCTACTCTAGTACCAGGTAAATAGGCTGCAACTAATTGATTTTGTAGTTCTTTTCCATCAAAAAATTCTTTTAACAATAGTTTGCAATGATAAGCGCCTTGACTATGTCCTGCAATAATAATTGGTCTTCCATCATTTAAGTTTTGTAAATAAAATATAAATGCTTTTCGAATATCATCATATGCAATTTCTCCTGCTTTTTTACCACCGCTAGAAGTATATGGTTCATAAAATGACCTATAATGAACTTGACGATATAAAGGACTATATATTTTACCTGCATTTGCCCAGGCTGAAGCTTGAAATTTAATAGCTACGTTCTTAACCATATTGTTTTGATATACATCATTAATATCTGAATTCCATGAATCATTTTTATTATCAGTAAGAAGGGTTGGGTATATATAAAATACATCAGCTTTGAGTTTATCTTTGCTTGTATTATAAAAAACATCAATAATAGAATCAGCTTTGTTAGGATGTGCAGCCCAACTATTTAGATTACTGTAATCAGGAACTTTAGGTATTTCAGAAACTTTAAATTCTTTTGTTGCATATTTTGTTTTGCAGCCTAATAGAGATAAACTTAATAATAATACAATTAACCTTAATGCATTCATAACTATGTTTGAAATAGTAATATTAATCAATATAATCTATACACTTTTAATCAATAGATTTATATTTGCATTTTAAGTGACAATAATTGTACCACGATGCTGTTGAGGATTTTTTTATTTTTTCTTCTAATATTTAATTTTTCTTATTCACAGTCTATAAGAATTAATGAGGTAGTTGCATCTAATTCTATTTTTTTAGATGAGGATGGCGATACCCCTGATTGGATTGAGTTATATAATTATGGCTCAGACGAAATATCTCTTAATAATTGGAGTTTGACAGATATTTTAGACGATAATAATCCATGGGCATTTCCTGATATTACAATTGATGCAGATGAATATCTGTTAATATGGGCATCAGATAAGGATAGGTCTGGTATTACGTACGCAAGAACTTTAATAAATGAAGGCGATTCGTTTAGATATGAAATTCCAAATCAGAACACTGATGAAAATTGGATGAGTTCAAATTTTGATGATGACGAATGGAGTAGTGGTGTTTCTGGTTTTGGTTATGCTGATGGTGATGACAATACCTATATCGCTGCAGGTACAATAGCTGTTTATCTAAGAAAACCATTTTCTGTTCAAGATGTCTCAGAAATAAGTTCTTTAATTTTAGATGTCGATTATGATGATGGATTTGTTGCATATATAAATGGAGTTGAAGTAGCAAGAGCAAATATTAATGGAACTCCACCAACCTATAATACAACAACACAAATTGATCACGAGGCTCAAATATACACTGGAGGAAATCCAGATAGATTTTCAATTGATAATTTCCAAGACATACTGATTAATGGTGATAATATTTTTAGTATTCAGGTTCATAATATCTCGAACAACTCATCTGATATGACGATAATTCCTTTTCTTTCAGCTATATACGAGAACGAAACAGATGAAGGGGTAAATCCTCCAGAAATTCTGGGATTGCAAAGTGAATCATTTCTTCATACAGATTTCAAATTATCTTCTTCTGGAGAATCTATCTATTTAAATGATGCATTAGGAAATCTTGTTGATTCAATCATTTTTGGTGCACTTCCGTCAAATATTTCCTATGGAGTTTCTTTTGAAGATGAGGTTTATGTTGCATATCAAGATCCTACTCCAGGCGAAGAAAATGACACTTTCGAATATTCAGGTGTCCTAGGTGTGCCACTAACTTTCTCACACGATGGAGGAAGTATCACTGGTTCTATTAGTCTTGAAATTATTGGGGATGGTAACGAGGATGAAATTAGATATACAACAGATTTTACCGAACCTGATGAAAACTCAAATTTATATACAAGTCCATTAACAATTGATGAAACTTCTATAGTTAGAGCTAAAGCATTTAAAGAAGAATACATATCGCTACATTCCAATACAAGAAACTATTTTTTTGAAATTGACAGCGAACATCCAATAATTCATCTTGTTTCTGATGAATATAATTTATTTGACTATAATTATGGTATATATTCATATGGTCCTGAAGATTACGGAGGATATCCATATTTTGGAGCAAATTTTTGGGAGGATTGGGAAAGGCCTGTTCATATTTCATATTATGTTGATAATTCACTAGAGTTTAGTGCTAATGCAGGTATAAAAATCGCTGGAGCTTATAGTAGAGGATGGGATCAAAAATCACTTGCTCTATTTGCAAGAGGCGAGTATGGTGTTGGAGAATTTCAATATCCTTTCTTTGATAATGTTGATTATGATTCTTTTGAATCTTTAGTTTTAAGAAACTCTGGAAATGATTGGATGAGAACAAATATGAGAGACGCTGCAATAACAAGTTTAATGGAGGGTTCCCATATTGATTATCAAAGTTTTAAAACAGTTTCATCATATATCAATAAAGAATATTGGGGGTTATATAATTTGAGAGAAAAAGTCAGTGAAAATATGCTTGCATCAAAACATGATGTTAATCCTAATGATATAACCATGTTAGAGTTTGACGGAGAAGTTGTTGACGGAGATAATCAAGAATACTTAGAATTAAGACAGTTTATACAGGAAAATGATTTATCGCAAGATGAAAATTATAATTATGTAATTAGTCAAATTGATATCGAAAATTTTATGGAGTATCATGCTGCTCAAATCTATATGGATAATCGTGATTATCCTGGGAATAATATAAAATATTGGAAGATTCCGGGTGGTAAATGGAGATGGGTATTATATGATACCGATTTTGGTTTTGCTGGTCAATGGTGGTCAGATTGGGACCAGGATTATGCTTATTTTTTTGATACTTTAGATTTTGTTCTTTCGGGAAATCAAACGACTTGGGCTAATCCGCCTTGGGCTACACTTTTTCTTCGAAAACTAGTAGAAAATAATGAGTTTAGAAATAAGTTCATAAATCGCTATGCAGATGAAATGAACACTAGATATCTGCCTACTAATGTAACTTCTCATTTTATTGATGTATATGAAAACATGTATGATGAAATGGAAAATCATATTGAGAGATGGACTGAAAGTGAGCCATGGGTTTCTGAAGAGTCTGTTTATCAATTTGTAGATAATATGAATAATTTTGCAGCAAATAGACAACCAGAAGCTAAATTTCATATTTTAAATCAGTTTGATCTTGATTCTTATCACGAGATAGTATTATTTAATGAAACTCCTGAATTGGGATATGTAATATTAAATAACAATTTAAAAATTCAAGATGATGAATGGAGTGGAGATTATTTCGAGGATGTTCCAATTATTTTGAAAGCTATCCCTGAATCAGGATATGAATTTTCACACTGGAGTGGTGTTGTTAATTCAACAGATTCAGAGATTGAAATTAATATTACTGAAAATTCAGAGATTGAAGCTCACTTCATAAATAGTTCTGGTTTGAATTTAGTTATAAATGAAATAAATTATAAGTCTTCAGATAATTTTAATCCTGGAGATTGGGTTGAGCTGTATAATCCAAATCAAGATGATATCAATATTACAGGATGGATTTTAAAGGATAATAACGACTCAAATGAATTTATTTTTCCTGAAGATACATATATAGATGGCAATGATTATTTAGTAATTGTCCGCAATTCAGATGATTTTTCGGAACTCTATCCAGATATTGATTCTTTTGTTGGTGAATTTGATTTTGGGCTTTCTGCTTCGGGAGATGCGGTAAGATTATTTGATTCTGATTTAATTTTACATGATGAGGTTTATTATGAGTCAACATCTCCGTGGCCACCATTATCTAATGGAGATGGTTATACATTGGAGCTAATTGACCCATCCTATGATAATTCCATTCCAACCAGTTGGAGTAATATAAACTATCATGGAAGTCCAGACGCTATAAATTCTGCTACAGCATCAGTTAATGAAGAAGATTTATTATTTACAAGGGTCTATCCAAACCCTTTTGTTGAAAGTTTATATATATTATTAGATTTGGAAACAAGTGATTTTGTAACCATTAATATATTTGACCTAAAAGGTTCACTTGTTGATAATATTCATTCAGGAATATTAAATTCTGGTATGCAAAGAATTAATAAAAATTTAGAAAAATTAACTCAAGGAATATATATTCTTAAAATTAAGACAAGGTCTGGTATTACTCAAACAGAAAAAATTATCAAGTTTTAAATTGAATAATTAAACTTCAATAAATGAGGTCTTTCATCTTGAATTTTAATTATCAACTCGCCAAAAAGAGTATTTGCCCATGCAAACCATGTTCTAAAGTAATTATTTGGATTATCCTTGTCAAAAGCCTCATGCATAAATCCTGTTCCTGCATGAGTATTAACAAGCATCTTTAAACATTTTTTTATTTCATCATCATCTTTGCTTGTCATAGCTCTTAAAATAATTCCCATAGGCCATATTTTATCTTTTCCAGTATGTGGACTTGCTTGGCCTTCAGCTGCTTTTCCCTTAAGGAAATAAGGGTTGTTATTACTTAGTAAAAATTTTCTAGTATTTATATATGTTTGATCTTCTTCAAATTTTGAATCTAAGTACGCTAATGACATTAATGAAGGAACATTTGCATCATCCATATATAAATTATTTCCAAAACCGTCAATTTCGTAAGAATAAATTTTTCCAAAATCGAGATGTTCCTTAATAGCATATTTTTTAACTGCATTATCAATTTCTATTGACATTATTAAGCATTTTTCTGAAAAAGAATTGTCAATTTTTTGTTTGAGATATATTTCAGATAATTGATTCATTGAAATTGACGCAAAAATATTTGATGGAATTAAAAATGGATACATGGTAGCATCATCAGATGGTCTAAACATTGAACAAATTAAACCGTTAGGTTTAAACGGTCTTCCAGTACCTGAGAATAAAGGTGCATCTACCATTGCAGTACCATTTCTAATAAATATATATGGTGATTTACCGTCTTTTCTTTGTTCGGTTAAAAAAGTATCATATATAAGTTTTGTAGACTTAATCCAATTTTCATCAAAAATTGAATCATCTTTAGTCAATTTGTAATAATTATAACTTAATCTGATTACATAACAAAGAGAATCAATTTCCCATTTTTGTTCGTGTACTCCTGCAATTGGTGTGGGTATGTCTTTGTTGTGAGCTGAAACCTTTGTAAGGTCTTTGTAAAAAGAGTTTGCATATGAGTCTCTGATAACACATTTAGCCTGTCTATTAATTAACCCTTTTATTAAATTTTTAATTTTTTCATCTTTTGTAACAAGAGGTAGGTAGGGCCAAACTTGTGCAGTTGAGTCTCTTAGCCACATAGCATCAATATCACCTGTTATGATGAATGTATCAGGTTTGCCGTTAATAACCTCATAATCAACAGTTGTGTCAAGGGTATTAGGGTAGCAATTTTCAAAAATCCAAGATAATTGAGGGTCACTTATTTTGGATTTGATAAATTTTATTGTTTCCTCAACTGCTAAACTAGTGAAGGTTCTATCATTAGTATTAGGTCTGTTTGTAATGTATCCATCAATATTATTTTCTACTTGACCAAGTAATCTATAACTAGTTAATCCAATTCCAGCTAAACTTGCATTTTTTAAAAATTTTCTTCTTTTCATAAAATTCATCTTTTTTAAATTTAATTATCTTTGTTCATCAAACCAAAAAAAATAAAAATGAATAATATAGCCTTACTTATATTAAGGGTGGTTTTTGCAGGTTCAATGCTTTACGGTCATGGATTAGGAAAACTAAATAGATTACTTGAAGGAAACTTAAGTTTTTCTAACCCGCTTGGAATCGGAGAAATTCCTACTTTAATTCTAGCTGTTTTTTCTGAATTTTTAGCTCCTATTTTTATAATTATAGGATATAAGACCAAATTTTTCAGTTTTTTTCCTGCAGCAACGATGTTTGTAGCAGCTTTTATAGTTCATTGGGGCGATCCTTTTGGAAGAGTTGAAAAAGCTCTATTATTTTTAACTGTTTTTGTCATACTAATGATGACTGGCCCTGGAAAATATTCGATTGACAGAAAGTTCTCTTAAAAAGATTACTCTCAAGACTTAAAATAGTTTTATTTTTGCCCAAAATTAAATTAAATCGATTTCTTAAAATGAATCAAAGAAATATACTACTAATATACATGTTGTTGTTTTCATCAATAATTTATTCTCAGTCAATTCTTGTGAGCGGAATTGTTGTTGATGAGGGGGGGAATCCGCTTCCAGGTGTTACAGTATTAATTGAGGGTACAAATAGAGGTGCCTCAACTACTTTTGAAGGTACATATGCGATAAAAGCGGACAATGAAAATCAAAATATTCAGTTTTCTTATATTGGTTTTGAAACTCAATCTATTTTAATTGGCAAACAAAAAAATATTGATGCTATAATGCTTGAAAGTCTCGAATCTTTAGAGGAAGTTCAGGTTGTAGCATTTCAAAAGCAGAAAAAAAACAGTGTAATAGGTTCTATTAATACAATAAATCCGTCCGAATTAAAAATCCCTACATCTAATATCACAAATGCAATGGCAGGAAAATTGGCTGGAATGATTTCTTACCAAAGATCTGGTGAGCCAGGTGCAGATAATGCTGAATTTTTTATTAGAGGTGTTACAAGTTTTGGTTATGCAAACAACCCTCTTATTTTGATCGATGGATTAGAAGTTACTACTAACGATTTAGCTAGGATAGAACCGGATAACATAGCGAGTTTTTCAATCATGAAGGATGCTACAGCAACTTCACTTTACGGAGCAAGAGGTGCTAATGGTGTAATCTTAGTTACAACAAAAGAAGGTAAGAAAGGAAAGGCTAAAGTTTCTTTTAGATATGAAAATTCAATATCGTCACCGTCACAAACTAATGAATTTTTAGGAGGCGTTGATTATATGAACTTATATAATCGTGCAATTAGAACAAGAGATCCATCAGCTCCATTAACTTACAGTATATCTAAGATTTATGGAACATTGAATGGTGGAGATCCTAATATTTATCCTAATGTAAATTGGTATAATGAATTATTTAAGGATTATACTATAAATAGAAAAGCAAATTTGAATGTTAATGGAGGAGGAGATATAGCACAGTACTACCTTTCAGTCTCACACAATAATGATACTGGTTTATTAAAAGTAGATCCTTTAAACAACTTTAATAATAATATTGATATCAAAAGGTCTAATTTAAGAGCCAATATAAATATAGACTTAACAAGTACAACAAAAATTGCCGTTAAATTTTATTCCTTATTTGAAAGATATAATGGTCCCTCAGTTTCGGCAAATGATATATTTGGTTCTGTAATGCAGGCTAATCCTGCAAACTTCCCAAAGTATTTTTCTTACGAAGATAATTTAGGATATAATCATACTCTTTTTGGAAATAAAGGTAATGGTGGATTTCCTAATCCTTATGCTGATATGGTAAAGGGTTATAAAGATAGATTTACGAATACTATTTTTTCCCAAGTTCAAATTGAGCAGGACCTTAAGTTTATTACTGAAGGACTAAAATTTCGTGGGATGGCTTCTGTTCGAACATATACTATGAATGAAAACTCGAGGGAGTATACACCATTCTATTATGGGATGGCTGAGGTTGAAACAGAACAAGGAATTTTAAATTATTTATACAGAATTCAAGAAGGAACAGAGTTTTTGAATAATCCAAGTGTAAATAACTTGGGTACTAGTAGATTTTATTATGAATTTGTAACAGAATATAACAGAAAATTTAACGAGCTACATGATATAGGAGGTTTGCTTGTATTTAATTTTAGTGAATCTTTAAACACTATAGGAGGTAATAGTGCTTTTGCTACATTACCTTCAAGAAATATGGGGCTTTCAGGAAGATTTTCATACAATTATGATTCGAGATATTTCACTGAATTCAACTTCGGCTATAATGGCTCTGAAAAATTTGCTAAAAATAATAGGTTCGGATTTTTTCCATCAATTGGTCTTGGCTGGATTTTATCAAACGAAGAATGGTTTAATGAAAAGCTGCCTGATGTAAATATGTTTAAACTTAAACTTACACATGGGTTAGTTGGTAATGATGGAATTTCAAGTGCTGATGATAGATTTTTCTATTTATCAGAAGTTAATTTACAAAGTGATAGTTACGGTTTTACATGGGGTTCTGATTTTAACAATTACTACCAAGGTTATGTTATTGATAGATATTCTAATCAAAATGTGACTTGGGAAGTAGCTGAAAAAACAAATTATGGTTTAGAGTTAGGTTTGTTTAATTCTTTGAACTTGCAAGTTGATTACTTTACTGAGCATAGATCAAAAATTTATATGTCTAGAGACTATATCCCATCTACTATGGGGTTAACAACAACAATCAGTAGTAACTTAGGTGAAGTTGATTCAAGAGGTATTGATTTATCAATCGATTACAACAAAGCTTTTGACTCAGGTTTGATACTTTCAGGAAGGGGTAATTTCACTTATTCTACTAACGAAGTTCTAATTAATGGAGAACCTGATTACACTTATGATTATTTGAGTAGAATTGGCTATCCAGTAAATCAATCATGGGGATTAATCGCAGAAAGATTATTTATTGATCAAGCAGATATAGAAAATTCACCTGAACAATTTAATGGATTTTCTTCTTCTTCAAATTCTTATATGCCAGGTGATATTAAATATACTGATGTTAATAATGATGGCGTTGTAAACGAGTTAGATAGAGTCCCAATAGGTAAACCAATAGTTCCAGAAATTGTTTATGGATTTGGAGTGTCAGCTTCTTACAAAGGGTATGACTTTTCTATTTTTATGCAAGGTGTTGCTAGAACATCTTTCTTTATAAACCCAAATGATATATCGCCTTTTGTAAATGAAAGAAATGCCTTAAATGTGATAGCTGATAATCACTGGTCTATTAATAATCCAGATCCAAATGCATTTTGGCCAAGACTTTCAACTTACTCAATTGCTAATAATGAACAACAGTCTACATGGTGGCAAAGAGATGGTGATTTTATAAGATTAAAAAATTTAGAAATAGGTTATACGTTCCCAGATAATGGAACAGGTTTATTTTCAGGATTAAATACAAGAGTTTATTTTACTGGATTGAATCTTTTAACCTTTTCAAAATTTGATTTATGGGATACAGAAATGGGAGGAAATGGATTGGGGTACCCTCCTCAAAAGGTTTACAATATCGGATTACAAGTTAATTTTTAAAAAATTATGAATAAAAAAATTATAGTCATTGGTTTATTGTTAAGTATGTTCGGTTGCGATGAATACTTGGACATTGTACCAGATCAAACGCAACAGATTGATTTGTTGTTTGAAAGAAAAGAAGTTGCATATACCGCATTAGCTACATGTTATGCTTATTTACCTAAAAATGATGGAGTATATACTTCGTTTATGCTGATGAGTGACGAAGTTACAACTCCTATTGCAAAAGAAACTGATGGAATTAGAATTATGAAAGGTCAGCAGTCAGCCTCTAATCCAAAATTTGGATTATGGTCAGGTTGGCAAGATCAAGGACCACTTTGGGAGGGTATAAGACATTGTAATGTTCTGATCGAAAATATTTATAATGTTGTAGATATGACAGAAGCTGAAATGAATGAGTGGGCTGCCGAGGCTAAATTTCTGAAAGCTTATTATCATTTTCTTCTTTTTACGTATTATGGTCCAATCCCAATAGTTGACGAAAATCTACCAATTTCTGCAAGTGATACTGAGGTTAGGGTAAAAAGAAGGACAGTAGACGAATCCGTTGATTATATTGTTGAAACAATTGATGAGGCATTGATTCATTTACCATCAAGAGTTTTATCTTCAAATGATTTAGGTAGAATTGATCAGGTCATTGCTAAGGCTATAAAGTCAAGAGTTTTGACATATGCTGCAAGTCCTTTGTTTAATGGAAATTCTGAGATGTATTCGGGATTTGTAAATGACGATGGAGAACATTTTTTTAATCAATCTTATGATCAAACTAAGTGGGATAGAGCAAGAGAAGCTTCTCTAGAAGCTATAAATGCATCTATAGAAAATGGGGTAAGTTTATACGAATTTACCTCAACACCTCCTAATTATGAAGATGAATACGAGGAAGAAGAGTTTATTCAGACTTTATACAATCTAAAATATTCTATTGTTGATAAATGGAATGCAGAATTGATATGGGGTAATTCAAATCCAGTTCGTAATAATGATTGGTGGCAAATGCAGGCTGCATGTATGATGAAAAATCCAAATGCTTCATCTGTTGAGGCTGCTTGGCAATGGATAGCGCCAACATTGAGAATAGCTGAATTATTTTATTCTGAAAATGGATTACCTATAGATGAAGATTTATCCTATGACTATCAAAATAGATACAACACAACATCTGTAAATGGTTCACAAAATCTTCAAGCTCAATATGGTGCTAGCACTGCGAAACTTAATCTTGATAGAGAGCCTAGATTTTATTCATCACTTGGATTTGACAGAGGTTACAATAGAACATGGGGTAATTTATGGCAATTAAGAATGAAAAAAGGTGAAAGTCATGGTCGAATTGCAAATTCTGATGATTATTTAATTACAGGATATGCTCTTAAAAAACTGGTTCATCCCGATTCTGAAGGAGATGGATATTCTAAAATTGTCACTTATGCTTGGCCAATGATTAGACTTTCTGAATTGTATTTAAATTATGCTGAAGCTATAAATGAATCCAATGGTCCAAATTCAGATGCTTACAATGCATTAAATGTGGTCAGAGAAAGAGCTGGAATAAGAACTGTCGAAGATGCATGGGGTGATGCAACGATTTCAGCAAATGTAAATAAGCACACCACTCAGGATGGTTTAAGAGAAATTATAAGACAGGAAAGATTAATTGAGTTATCCTTTGAAGGAAATAGATACAATGATTTAAGAAGATGGAAATTAGCTGATGAGTACTTTAATTCTCCTGTATTTGGATGGTCTGTTGATGAAACTACAGTGAGTGGTTATTATAATATAACTCAGGTTGGAATAAGATCATTTAATAATCCTAGAGATTACTTTCATCCAATTAGTATAAATGAAATAACAATTAATCCAAACCTGATTCAAAATCCAGGATGGTAATAATTTATCATATGAAAACAAATAAAATTTTATCAATATTATTATTTTCTTTTGTCATTCTTTTAGGTTGTAAAGATGACGATAGTCAGGATACAACTCCTCCGGGTTCTTTGTCTATTGAAAATATTGTTCCTACTAACGGTGGGGGTATAATTTCATATTCTTTGCCAAATGATTCAGACATACTATTTGTTAGAGCTGAATATACAAATTCAATTGGTGTGGATGTGTATCGTGTTTCAAGTTCACATAATAACTCTATTGAAATTGATGGTTTAAATCAAAATACACCTCTTCAAGTTAGATTATTTGTAGTTGATGAAAATGAAAATGTATCACAACCTATTGAAGTTGAATTTACTCCTTTACCATCATTTATTTTTCTGGTGCAAGAAAGTATAACAATAACACCCGATTTAGGCGGGGTCAAACTTGAATGGGAAAATATTGCTGAAAAAACAGTATATGTTCATTTACATATTGTAAATGGAGCTGATCAAGATATAAGAATCCTCTCTTCAAATAGTTTAAGTGAAAGCATATTTGTTAGAGGTCTAGAATCTGTTGAAATGATCTTCCTAACAAAAGTTGAAGATTTTGACGGAAATATTACTGATTTGGAGGAAAAAGCTACTTTAACTCCTCTTTTTGAAGAAATGATTGACAAGTCTACATGGACATTAATGAGTCAATTATCTGTCAACGGTAATGCTTGGGAAGGGGAAACAACTGCTTTTTGGGATGACGTTGTTGATACAGCTGAAACAAATTCTGACAACAGTTATTTTATTATATGGAGAGATCAGAACGGAGGTACTTTAAATTGGCCATTAGATATAGTAATAAGCCTAAATAAAAATGTGAGAGTTCACAGATTTAAAGTTTGGCAAAGAGCTTTTTGGTATGGTGGTCCTACTGGAGTCCCGTATTATTACCAGGAGGAAAATATGAGGTCATTTAATTTGTATGCAAGTAATAATTCTGTTGATTGGACTCTCCTAGGTGAATATGATATTGGTGATCCAAGTGATGAAAATGGTAATATTCCTCAAGATTTCATCGATGCAGCTGCAAATGGACACGATTTTGATTTAGAAGGTGTCTCAGAAAAGTTTAGGTATCTAAAATTTTCGATTACTTCTAATTATGGAAGTGATACCTATGTACATGGTTCTGAAATTACCTTATGGGGGCTGGATAATGTAGATTAATTAATGAAGAGATATCTAACGTTTATTTTTTTGTATTTTTCAATTTTTGGTTATTCCCAAAATTTAAGTACTCTTGGTCCATACTTAAAAGATGATAATAGTAATAATGTTATTTTAAGGGGGATAAATTTAGGTGGATGGATGCTTCAAGAGCCTTATTTATTTCAATTTACCGGTGCTGCTGATTCCCAGCACGAGTTTAAAGAAAAATTAGTTGAATTTATAGGTCAAGAAAATACAGATAATTTTTACAATTCTTGGTATGAAAACTTTATAACTCAGGCAGATGTAGATTCTTTAGCCAGTTATGGTTTTAATAGTATTAGACTTCCAATACACTATGATTTATTTACTCTACCGATTCAAGATGAGCCTGTTCAAGGAGAAAATACGTGGATTGATTTAGGTTTTTTAATGGTAGATAATTTGCTAGATTGGTGTGAATCTAATAATATGTATTTAATATTAGACCTCCATGCTGCACCCGGCGGGCAAGGGTTTGGCTCTGACATAAATGATTACAATCCTAATTTACCATCTCTATGGGAAAGTGAAGAAAACAAGAATAAAACTATTGCTTTATGGGGTAAACTTGCTGAAAGATATAATGGTGAGCCCTGGATTGGAGGATACGATTTGTTAAATGAGACTCATTGGGATTTAGGTGAAAATGAGTTAAGAAATTTTTATATGGATGTCACAGATGAAATAAGAGAATATGATCAGAATCATATAATTTTTGTTGAAGGTAATTCATATGCAAACGATTTTTCTGGTTTAACACCTCCTTGGGATGATGAGATTGTATATAGTTTTCACAAATATTGGTCCTACAATGATTCTTTGGATTGGGTTACTTGGATTAGAGATCAATACAGTGTTCCATTATGGATGGGTGAGGGGGGTGAAAATTCTAATCAGTGGTTTACAGAAGCAATTAAAATATTTGAGGATAATTATATTGGATGGGCATTTTGGCCGTGGAAAAAATTAGAATCAATCTCAGCTCCATATGCTATTCCTTCAAACTCTAATTATGAATCTTTAATAAATTATTTTAGGGGTGATTCTGGAGCTCCTTCATTAGAAAATGCTGTAAGTGGTTTAATGCAGTTGGCTGAGGATTCACACATTTCAAATAATATATTTCAAAAAGATGTAGTTGATGCAATGATAAGGCAAATTAATTCAAATGAAACCTTGCCTTTTAATATATCTAATAATATTCCTGGAATTTTATATGCATCAGATTATGATTTAGGCCCAATGGGTTATGCTTATTCAGATGATGATTATGCAACTTATCATATAAATACTGATAATTTTCAGGCATGGAACCAAGGATGGCAATATAGAAATGATGGAGTTGATATTGAAAATAGTAACGACTCAGAAGGAAATGGTTATCAAGTTGGATTTACCTATGAAGATGAATGGTTATTATTCACTGTGGAAATTCAAGAGTCTGGTTTTTATAATATAGTAACTAGGTATGCGTCTACAGCTACTGGAATATTTTCAATGGAGCTTGACGGAATTCCAATAGTTGATAATATTATTTTATATAATACTGGTAGTTATTCAAACTTTGTAAATAAATTGTCGCAGGGAATTTATATGCCACAAGGGACATATAAATTAAAAATGAAAATGATTACAGGGGGATATAATTTATCTAGTGTAACCTTTGATTTATCTGATGAAATCCCTGAATTTTCAATTGAATATGCCGAAGCTCAAGAGGATCTATCTACTATTTTCCTTTTGCTTAATCAACCTCTTAATATTGATCAAGGAATTGATTATTCACACTTTGACGTTTTTATTAATTCAGAAGAAGTATCCATTTCAGATATAGAAATCAGTGAAGAGAATCCGCAAGTAATCTATATTTCTCTTGATGAAGAATTCAATTTTCAAGATGATATAACAGTGAGTTTTTATCAAGAATCTGAATTGGAATCAGTATTTAATGAATACCTGTTAACATTTTCAGCATTTCCTGTTTATAATAATGTTAGTGAAAGAATATTAATTCCAGGTTATGTTGAAGCAGAAGATTTTATTTTTCAAGAAGGAATTTCGACAGAAGATACTTCTGATTCAAATGGTGGATTAAATATTGGTTATACTGATGTAGGTGACTATGCTGATTATTTGGTATTGGTAACCGAATCAGGCGAGTATGATATTAACTTTAGAGTAGCATCAGAAAATCAGTCAGGATCAATTCTTCTTCAATTGATTGATGGGTCAAACATTCAAAATCTGACTCAGATTTCTCTACCCATTACAGGGGGGTGGCAAACTTGGCAAACTGTTTCAGCTTCTACAACTTTAAATACAGGGTCTTATAAGTTAAGAATGAAAGTAATTCAAGCTGGGTTTAACCTAAATTGGATTGAATTTGATTACACTGGAAATTCAATGGGTTTAAATGAAAATAAAACAGCCAACATTTTGTTATATCCTAACCCAACATCTGAGATTTTAAATATAAGCACTAATCTTGATAATTTTAAAATTGAAATTTTTGATTTAATTGGTAAAAAAATATTTGAAACCATAAATTCTAAGTCGTTGCATATCAATGAATTTGATAACGGAATTTATTTATTAAAAATTTCACATGGAATGTATTCACAATCAAAATTATTTATAAAAAAATAATTGTTTTTAAGTCTATTTACATTTTTGTAATTTTAAGCAAACAAACTAAAATATGCCTAGATATCATAAACTAGGAGATATACCCAGTAAAAGACATACTGTTTTTAAAAGTAAAAGCGGTGATTTCTATTATGAAGAGCTTTTTGGCACAATTGGATTTGATGGAATGTCATCTCTGATGTATCACACCCAAAGACCTACACAAGTAAAAGAAATTGTCAAGACTTACTCTGTATCTCCAAAAGCTGCCATTGAAAACAATATGAAATCAATGATGTTAATGGGATTTAACATTAATAAAGAAACTGATTATTTAAAAAGTAGAAAAGTAATTTTATTTAATAGTAATTGCCAAATATCTTTAGCTTCTCCTTCAGAATCATTAAAGGAATATTATTACAAGAATACCGATTCAGATGAAGTATTGTTCATTCATAAAGGATCTGGAAAGTTAAGAACCTTTTTAGGTAATATTGATTTTAAATACGGAGATTATTTGGTTATTCCTAGAGGAGTTATCTATCAGATTGAATTTGATGATGAAGATAATCGATTATTTATTGTTGAATCTAAATCGCCTATTTATACTCCAAAGAGATATAGAAACTGGTTTGGTCAACATCTAGAAAGTTCTCCTTATTGTGAGAGAGATTTACACCCTCCTACTGAGTTAGAAACATATAATGAGTTAGGAGATTTCCTTCTTAAAATTAAAAAAGACGATTCGATACATGAGTGTAATTATGCTGCTCATCCTTTTAGTGTTATAGGTTGGGATGGTTATAATTATCCTTATAAGTTTTCAATTCATGATTTTGAGCCAATAACAGGAAGAGTTCATCAACCACCACCTGTCCACCAGACATTTGAGACAAGTAATTTTGTGATTTGTTCTTTTGTACCAAGACTGTATGATTATCACCCAGATGCAATACCCGCACCATATAATCACAGTAATATTGATTCTGACGAAGTAATATACTATGTAGATGGAGATTTTATGAGTAGAAATAATGTTAACGAAGGATATATTAGTCTTCACCCTGCTGGTATTCCTCATGGACCACATCCAGGTCTTATGGAGAAGAGTATAGGAAAAAAAGAAACTAAAGAGCTAGCCGTTATGGTTGATACCTTTCAACCACTAATGGTAACTGATTATGCTCTTAAAATAGACGATGGTAAGTATTACAAATCTTGGTTAGAAAAAAACAAATAATGGAAACAAAAAAAATGGAGATTGATAAAATTTTTTCAGAAGCAAAAGATTTTTTACCAATATTAGGTATAGATTATATTGAATTTTATGTTGGTAATGCAAAACAATCAGCATATTTCTATAAATCTGCATTAGGATTTGAATCTGAGGCATATTCTGGACTTGAGACAGGAGATAATGATAAGGTGTCATACGTAATAAAACAGGAAAAAATAAGATTTGTTTTAACATCATCATATACAGGTAAATCTGAAATTAATGACCATTACCTAAAACACGGTGATGGGGTAAAGATTGTTGCATTTTTAGTTGAAGATTCTGAAAAGTCATATAATGAGACTATAAAAAGAGGTGCAAAGTCTTTTTTAAAGCCAACAAAAATTTCTGATGAAAATGGTTTCATAATAAAATCTGGAATTTATACATACGGAGAAACAATTCATTTATTCATTGAAAGAAAAAATTATAAAGGAACATTTCTTCCAGGATATAAAGAATGGGAAAGTAGATACTCTCCAAATTCAGTAGGGTTAAAATATGTTGATCATGTAGTTGGTAATGTTGGCTGGAATGAAATGGATAAATGGTGTAAATTCTATCAAGATGTTTTAGGGTTTACACAAATAGTATCTTTTGACGACAATGATATCTCTACAGAATATACAGCTTTAATGAGTAAAGTTATGAGTAATGGAAATGGAAGGGTAAAATTTCCAATTAATGAACCTGCTGAGGGGTTAAATAAATCTCAAATAGAAGAATATTTAGATTTCTATAACGGACCAGGTGTTCAGCATTTAGCTTTAGCAACTGATAATATCATTAAAACTGTTAGTGAAATGAAAAATAGGGGAATAGAATTCCTATATGTTCCTGAAACCTATTATCATGATTTAATCGAAAGAGTTGGACATATTGAAGAAGATGTTGAATTATTAAGAAAAAATGGAATTTTGATTGATCGTGACGATGATGGTTATCTTTTACAAATTTTCACTAAACCTTTAGTTGATAGACCAACAATATTTTTTGAAATCATTCAAAGAAGAGGAGCAAACTCTTTTGGAAAAGGGAATTTTAAAGCCCTTTTTTTAGCTATTGAAAGAGAGCAGAGAAATAGAGGAACACTTTAATTTTTTATGCCAAAAGACAAAGATTTAGAAATAGAATTCAATGAAGTAACTTCAAAATTACCAAAGAGCTTACATGCTTTCATAGTAAAACAACCTTATACTGAATATACTTTCCAAAATCAGGCTGTTTGGAGATATGTCATGCGTTTAAATGTTGATTTTTTAAAAAATGTTGCACATGGTTCATACATAAACGGACTTGAGCTAACAGGTATATCTATTGATGAAATTCCAAGAATGGAGGGTATGAATAGAATTTTAAAAGATATTGGTTGGGCAGCAGTAGCCGTCGATGGTTTTATTCCTCCCAATGCATTTATGGCGTTTCAAGCACATAATGTTCTTGTTATTTCATCCGAGATAAGAACCATAAATCATATTGGATATACTCCTGCACCAGATATAATACATGAAGCAGCTGGACATGCACCAATTATTGCTAATCCTGAATATTCTGAATATTTGAGAAGATTTGGAGAATTAGGCAGTAAGGCAATTTCTTCAGAGGAAGATGATAAAATATTTGAGGCAATTAGAGAGCTTTCAATATTAAAAGAAAATCCAAATTCATGCCCTAAAGACATTAGTATAGCAACAAAGAATGTTGAAGAAATACAGAAAAATGTTACTGAGTTATCGGAAATGGCAAAAATAAGAAATCTTCATTGGTGGAGTGTTGAATATGGTTTGATAGGAGAAATTGATGATCCAAAAATATACGGAGCAGGTCTATTATCATCAATAGAAGAAAGTAAGGAATGTTTATCCAATAAGATAAAAAAAATACCATATTCAATTAAAGCTGCTGAAACTAATTTTGATATAACTTCGGCACAACCTAATCTCTTTGTTACTCCAACATTTTCACATTTAAGCTATGTCTTAGAAAAATTTGCTAACAAAATGTGTGTTAGGGTTGGGGGGTTGAGTTCTGTAAATAAAGTTATTAATTCACAAAAGATGGGTACTATCGAATTATCAACTGGTATTCAAATCTCCTCAATATTTACAAGGGTTATATCTTCAAATGATAAGCCTATTTATATTCAATCTTCATCTCAAACGGCGCTATCAAATAAGAATAAAGAATTAATAGGCCATGGGGTTAACTATCATAAAGATGGATTTGGTTCTCCTATCGGTAAGTTAGATGGTATAAATCTAGCAATTGAAGACATGTCACCTAAGGATTTGGAGGCTTATGGAATTATTGAAGGAAAATCTATTAATCTTAATTTTGAAGGAGGCGTATTAGTTTCAGGAAAAATAATTACAGGAATAAGAGACGTACAAGGTAAAATTCAACTCATGAGTTTTAGTGATTGCACAGTAACTTATAAGGAAGAAATTTTATTTAAACCTGAATGGGGTATTTATGATATGGCTGTAGGAAAAGAAGTTGTTTCAGTTTTTGCTGGACCAGCAGATGATAATTCTTTTACCAATTCATTTAAATTGCCAGAATCAACGTCACCAGAAATTGTATATAGTGATAAAGAATTGAAACTTCATAAATTATATGGTGAAATTAAATATTTAAGAGAATTGGGAACTATCGAAATTAAAAAAATCACATCAATTTATAATGAGATTATGTTAAGTTATCCTCTGGAATGGCTTATATTACTTGAAATTTATGAGTTAATAGTAGATTCTGAATTTGAACTTAAAGATAAACTTAGAGAAGATTTATCTGAGTTAAGAAAAATTGATAAGTATACAGATTTAATTGATAATGGATTAAAATTAATCAAATGAAAAGTTGGATAAACATACCTAAAGACTCAGATTTCACAATTTATAATTTACCTTTTGGAGTATTTTCTACTTCAGAAAAATCAAAAAGAGTTGGTGTAGCAATTGGAAATAACATCATTGATTTACTTGTATGTAATCGCGTTAATATTTTTGAAGGTTTAACTATTGATGACTCGATATTTGAGAATGATTATTTAAATGAATTTATCAATCTAGGAAAAAAGAAAACTAATAGAATCAGGGAAATAATTCAAAATGAACTTTGTAATGATCAATCAGTTTTAAAAAGTAATAATGATGTAATTCTTTTAAAGAAAACTGCTAAAATGCATATTCCTGTTAAAATTGGTGATTATACTGACTTTTATTCAAGTATTGAACATGCATCTAATATTGGCTCCATGTTCAGGGATGCTTCAAACCCACTACTCCCTAATTGGAAGCATTTACCAGTAGGCTATCATGGTAGAGCTTCCTCAATTATTGTAAGTGGAGTTGATATTCGAAGACCTAAGGGCCAGATTAAACCAATCGATTCTGAAATACCTGTATTTTCATCATCTAAAAGATTAGATTTTGAATTAGAAATGGGATATATAATTGGAAAAAACTCATCTTTGGGTAGTTCAGTTTCTACTAATGAGGCTGAAGATTATATTTTTGGAAAGGTCTTGTTCAATGATTGGTCTGCAAGAGATATACAAAAATGGGAATATGTGCCATTAGGACCCTTTTTAGGAAAAAGTTTTGCTTCATCTATATCTCCATGGGTTGTTACTTTAGAAGCATTAGAACCTTTTAAAGTTGAAGGGCCAATCCAAAAACCTGGTGTTTTAGATTATCTAAAATTTTCAGGTTTAAAAAATTATGATATTAATTTATCAGTTTCTATTATTCCAGATGAATCAAATGTTGAGTCTCAGATATGTGAATCAAATTTCAAATACATGTATTGGAATATGAGTCAACAAATTGCTCATCATACAGTGAACGGATGCAACTTAAATATTGGAGATATAATGGCTTCGGGAACAATTAGTGGTAAATCTAAGAATTCGTTTGGTTCAATGCTTGAGTTATCATGGGGAGGAAAGAATAAGATTAAATTAGACGATGGTTTAACCAGAACGTTTATTGAAGATTATGACTCTATAGTAATGAGAGGATATTGTGAAAAGAATGATATTAGGGTTGGTTTTGGAGAAGTTAGATCGAAATTATTACCTTCATTTTAATATGGAAAAATTTAAAACTTTAGACCCTAAAAATCTTTCAACCAAAGAAATACATAAAATTCTTTTGAGCTCCATTACTCCACGCCCAATAGCACTAGCAAGTACAATAGACAATAATGGAATTGTAAATCTTAGCCCTTTCAGTTATTTTAATGTATTTAGTGCTTCACCACCTATTTTGATTTTTTCTCCAGCAAATAGAGTTACAGATAATTCAAAAAAGGATACATTAAATAATGTTAAAACTAACAGTGAAGTAGTTATAAATCTTGTTGATCATAAAATTGTTGAGCCGACATCATTATCTAGTGTCTATTTTGATAGTGGAGTTGATGAGTTTATTAAATCTGGATTAACAAAATTAAAATCTACTAAAGTTTCACCTCCAAGGGTTAAGGAATCCCCTGTTTCTTTTGAATGTAGAGTGAATGATATAATCAATTTAGGAAAAGATGGTGGCGCAGGAAATCTAGTTATTTGTGAAGTGTTAATGCTTCATATAAATGAAGAGTTTACAGATTCAAATGGAGATATAGATCCATTGAAAATGAATTTAGTAGCTAGAATGGGAGATAATTATTATTTAGATATACAACCTGATAATTTATTTGAAATTAAAAAACCAGTAGGAATTAATGCAATTGGAGTAGATAGATTACCTGAACATATCCATCAAACTAATATTTTATCTAAAAATGATTTAGCAAGGTTAGGAAATATAGAAAAAATTCCAGAAAATAAAGAAATCATCGAATTCTTAGCGTCTTCAGAAACAGAAAAAATTATTGGTTTAGTCGACGAATCTGAAAAAGTAAAACTTGTTCATAAAAAGGTCAAAGATTTGCTTGAATCAGATGAGATAGAAAAAGCTATTTTAACATTATTTTCAATTTAAATTTGTGAGAAAAATATTCATCCCTCTATTGTTTATAATTTTTAATCAACAAAACGCACAAACTGTATATGTTGAGGATAGAAAAATATATGTAGAAAATCAAGAGTACAGAATAAACGGTGTATGTTATGCTAGAGGAGAGGGTAATGGTGAAAACTCTGGGTTTACTTACAATGATGATATTCCGTTGTTAGTTGAGGCTAATATAAATACAATTAGAACCTATGCTGCAATAACGAATGTAGCAGAGTTAAATGCTTTTGCAAATGCTGGTATTAAGGTAATTATGATGCTAAATGAAAATAGTTATACTTGGTATGTAAATCAATTCAAAGACCATCCAGCTATTCTGATGTGGGAGTTTGGAAATGAATTTAATTATCATCCTGAATGGTTTGGTAATAATATTCAAAACTGGTATAATATCCTTGAAAATTGTGCAGCTACCGTAAATTCTTTAGACCCTAATCATCCGGTTAGTACTGGTCATGGAGAGGTACCTAATAGCCAAGCTTTAAATTCTTGTCCTAGCGTTGATGTATGGGGTATGAATATATACAGATGGTTAAGTCCAGATTCTGCAATAAACGATCTAGCATCAATAACTGATAAAGCTATGTATATTTCTGAAGCAGGAGCAGACAGTTTTAATACAAATTCAAACTCAGAAAATCAAGCACAACAAGCTCAAGCAACTGAAATAATTTTAAATTCTATTATTCAGCAGTCTGATTTATGTGTCGGGGTAACATTATTTGAGTTTTGTGATGAATGGTGGAAGGCAGGTAATCCAAATCAGCAAGATCCAGGAGGATTTTCTAATGCTATTCCTTATGATAATTTTGCCAATGAAGAATATTGGGGTATAGTTACAAGAGATAGAGTGCCTAAGTTATCATATTATGTGGTTCAAGAAATATACGAATCAACAAGTCTTTCTATTGATGAGAATTTTATTGATATTAATGTTTATCCTAACCCTGTTTCAGATGGGTTTTTAAATATTATAAATCCGTCAAATGAGCCTTTAAATATTTCTGTTTATGATATGAATGGAAGAAAGGTTCATTCAAAGCAAATTATTTTTGATTCTATTGATATTTCTGATTTATCTAGTGGCTTTTATTTATTGGAGATAAAAAGTGGAGAAAGAACTACGACTAAAAAGATAGTAGTTAAATAAGTTTTTTTCTGATTTTATTCCAGTATTTGAAAAAGGATAAATATTCACCTTCAATTTTAAAAAGCCAGTCTCGTTGGTCTTCAAGCCCTGAATAGTGTTTATTTAAAGGGTGTTCTTTGAAAATCAGATTTGACACATTATACTTTGAACAAAATTTTTCAAAATTTCCATAGAATATCTGAATGTCTTTAATATTTTTTGATAGGTTTAAAGAAAAATCTATGCACTTTTGTGAAACTGGATATTCTCTGAAAACTTTAGGTTCAAAAATTAAAACTCTATTTGCCTTTTCATTTTTTCTCCAATTAGGGTCAATATTATAGTAATTGTAAATTAAAGTTGGTAGTGAATTATCAATTCTGAGTTCTTTATTATTTTGAAGGTTTGAGTTAAGCTTTAAATCATATTTCTGTTCAACTTCATTAGGAATATTCATTGATGAAATAAACTCATAGCTATTATCTAAAAAGGTATTTTTTTGATTGCTATTAAAATACTTGTTAATATTATCTTGGTTTGCATAGTACTTTTTGTTTGAATTAGAACCTGCTACCCATTGCCAACTAAGTGCGTTACTAGCCCAATCTCCATCTAAAAGATTATAATACATCCATTTTGCTGGAGTTTTCCAATGACTTTTAGCAATATTTGTGGCAATCGATGCAACATACATGCGCATATGATTGTGCATGTATCCATTCTCATATAGATCACTTATTTCTTTATCAACAGAATTAATACCAGTTTTAGCTTCAACCAAAGATTTTGATATTTTAAAATCATTTACATCTTCTTGAGCTCTTTTTAAATCTTTATTGATGAGGGAGCCTTTATTTACCCATATTTGTTGCCAGAAATCCCTCCATGCTAATTCTTGAATAAACTTTTCGCACTTTTTTAAGTTAATTCCATTTTCAACTAGTTTTTCATAAATAAACCTTGTTGATATTACACCTCTTGAAATGTAGGGGGAAAGTTTAGTTACATTTCCGTTTTTGTAGTTCCTAGTGCTAGCATACTTAATTGGCTGAATTAAGTC
>CABXBH010000002.1 GCA_902510415.1 uncultured Bacteroidota bacterium
TAAATTAGCTCTCTTGTATATATTATCCGAAGTAAGAATTGTAACTACTCCAGCTATTATATTTAAAAATATAAACTCATAACTATTAGGAACTATAAACCCTAAAAGCATAATCGTTACTGAATGAATGAAAAATGCTATTCTTGAATCAAAAAAAGCTTTAAACAATAAGGGAATAATACATAACGGAATGATGTAGACATAATTTGAATTAATATCTATAACCCAAGTCGTAATTAATATTATTAGGGTAATATTAAAATATACAAAAGCAATTCTATTATTATTATCATATATATTTCTTTCAAATTTCCTTATAAATAGCACTATCATCAACAAAGAAAGAACTACTAGTAACGAATATGCAGAAATAATTAGGTACAAATCAGAGAATGAAGAGCTATTTACTTCATATTCATTTTTTAGAGATTTAAGAATTTTTAATTTTTCTCCCTCAACAATTTCACCTTTTGAAATAATGAGTGTTTCTTTTTCAATAAAACCTCTATTTGGAGAGATGTTTGTGGTAGCCTCATCAAGCGCTTGTTCTGATAAAGCATTGTTAAATATTAGATTGGGCTGAATTATATCAAAAATTAAAGATATAATTTGGGTTTTGTATTGCTCACTATTATACTCTAAAATCTTATTATTTATTAAGGTTAACAAGTTTTCAGGCTTAACAAGATTATTAAAGGAAGTGGAATTAATAAGCTTATTATCAGATATTATAGATACTAATTGCTTATCAATAAAGTCATAATTCTCCTCGACTAGACCCACTTGATAAACGTCATTAATTATTTTAACAGATTGCTCTTTAATAACAATCAATTCGGCTTTATTGTATTTGATAAACGATGAATCAGTTTCTAATTCATTTATTCTGTAATTTAAGCTGTTCTCTGTTGAAGATGTTAATGATGTATCTATATCAAAAAACAATGGAGTGTTAATCTTTGCTTGATTAATTTCAAGACTTATTTCATCATTAGTTTTTTTAATTGCAAAATCAAAGGGTGCATAAAGATTTTCTGATTGCCAAGGCCTACCATTTTCAAAACTATATTTAAACTTTCCGCTCTTTGGAAAAAAATAAATAATTAAAAATGCTGATAAAATAAATAGAAAAACCCTAAATATTCTAGAAAAACCTTTATTTATATTGTTAAACAACCTACTCATAAGTATTATTGAATAAATTTACTAAATATTTAAGAGCTTAATACAATTTATATTTTTATTAACTTTAGAAAAAAACAAACATATGCAAAATGATGTTGTTATCGTTAGTGCTGTAAGAACCCCCTTAGGTAGTTTTATGGGTTCATTATCTAACTTTTCATCTGTTGAGCTTGGAGTCTTTGCCTTAAAGGGTGCGTTATCTAAAATTAACTTAGACAAAAATCTTATTGATGAAGTAATTATTGGACATGTCTTACAATCTGGTTGTGGTCAGGCACCTGCAAAACAAATAGCTTTGGGTTCAGAATTAAAAAACAATATACCTTGCTCAAGCGTAAATAAAGTATGCTCTTCAGGCATGAAAGCTGTGATTTTAGCTGCTCAGTCAATACAATTAGGAATTAACGATATTGTTGTTGCTGGAGGTGTGGAGAGCATGAGTAATGCTCCTCATTATCTAAATCTTAGGAAAGCAAGTAAATATGGAAACACAAACACAATTGATGGATTAATGATAGACGGTTTAACCGATGTTTACAGTAATGAGTCAATGGGCGTGTTAGCGGATAATTGTTCATCTGCTTATAAAATTTCAAGGGAAGCCCAGGATAATTATGCTATCGCATCTTATAATCGTTCAATCAACTCATCAAAAAGCGACTTATTTACTAATGAAATTATTCCGATTCATTACGAAGACAAAAGAGGTAATAAAATTGAAATAAAAAATGATGAACAGATTAGCAAAGTGAGTTTTGAAAAAATTCCAAAACTTAAACCAGCCTTTACAAAGAATGGCACTGCAACTGCTGCAAATTCATCCCCTATTAGTGACGGTGCATCAATGTTAATTTTAATGAATAAACAAAAGGCAATTGATTTGAAAATTGATTCTATTGCTGAAATTATAGGATTTGATGATTCTTCTATTTCTCCAGATCTATTTACTATTGCTCCTTCTAAATCGATTGAAAATCTAATCAGTAAAACAGAGACAAATTTAAATGAAATTGATCTATTTGAAATTAATGAGGCATTTTCTATGGTTCCGCTTGTCAATATGAATAAGCTGTCAATTAATCATGAGAAAGTAAACATAAATGGAGGGGCAGTTTCATTAGGCCATCCTCTTGGATGTTCTGGAGCAAGGATTTTAACTACATTAATTCACTGCCTTCATCAAAAAAATCTAAACTCAGGTGTTGCTGCTATTTGTAATGGAGGTGGAGGCGCATCTTCTATTCAAATTAAAGTTTAATATGAGCCTAGGTCTATGTAACTTAAGCATTGTTCCTGTTAGGATTTCAAACTCAGATAAATCTGAAATGATTACACAATTGATTTATGGTGATTTATTTAATATAATAGAGGAAAAAGATAATTGGACTAAAATTAAATGTGAATTTGACAATTATGAAGGATGGATAGATTGCAAGCAATATGTAAAGCTCGACAAAAATGAAATAATTAAAAGGGATGACCAGAAATATTCATGTGATTTAGTAGAATTTATCGAAAATACTAATAAGGAGTTAATAACAATTTCAATTGGATCGAATATTTCTAATATTGAATTACTTAATCATAAATATGAAGGAAAATCAATTTCTGGAAAACAAACTAAAGATTCAATTATAAGTACAGCAATGCTATATCTACACACTCCGTATTTATGGGGAGGAAAAACTCCTTTCGGAATTGATTGTTCAGGATTTACACAAATGGTCTATAAAATTAACGGTTATAAACTTCTTAGAGATGCAAAAGAACAAGCTACTCAAGGAGAAACATTAAGTTTTATTGAAGAATCTGAGCCAGGTGATTTAGCTTTTTTTAATAATGATGAGGATGAAATTATACATGTTGGTATAATTTTAAAGAATAATTATATTATACATGCTAGTGGTAAGGTAAGAATTGACAGGTTAGATCAAACAGGGATTTACAATAATGATATAAACCAACATACTCACTCTCTTAGATTTATTAAAAAAATAATATAATTGATTATTTATTTTCTAATTCTGCAACAATAACTTTATACTTATTATATGCTTCTGAATCATCTATAGCAGAAAATATATTTCTTAGTGTCCTAGCAGCGCTTAAATTTTGATTATCAAGCTTATAAACCATTTCAAGATAAGGAATAGCATTTTTGTATAGATTTTCTCGTTCTATTTTTAATTCATCATATCTGTTATAATCAGCTGTAGATGTGCCTAAAGAGTTCATTTCTTCAATCATAGCCCCTTCCCTATCAAGTATCAATGCTGCTGCATTTAAGTAAGCTTTTGTATATGCCTGATCAATTTCAATTGCTTGATCATAAAAACCAAGCGCTGCATCAAAGTTTCCTTTATCTGCATTGACAACCCCCAAATTAAATATTAAATCAACATTATTTGGTTCAATTTCTAAAGCTTTGGATATTAACTCTTGATACATATCTACCTTTCCCATCTCCCATCTAATATTTGATTCTAGTAGAATTAGATTAATATCGTTAGAGTTAATTTGTTTTGCTTTATTTAGATACTCAAGTGCTTTTTCAAGATTTTCCTGAGATCTATAAATAGCAGCTATTGACCTTAAGATATCAATCTCTACTGATTCCGCCATTTCATCCCTTGGAGTATCATGTGTACCTATTACATCAACGGAAAAATCTCTTGATTTTTTATCTTGAAATACTTGTTCTTTACCAGATTCCATCTCCGTAGCGTAATAATTAATTGAAACACCGGTGTAACCCAAATCAATTAACTGTGAATAATAGTTTAATGCAACATCGTAAGCCTTACCCTCAGTAGCAACTAATGCTGCGTTATATAGATATAAAGTATCTTTAGAAGAAACCTTGTAAGCTGCCTCTAAATTTTTATACGATAATTCATAATCTTTAATATCTAATGCTGATCTTGATTCATTAACAAATGAATTAAAAAGATTTGTATATATATCTTTAACTTTACTAGAGTAAAAGCCTGAATCAGATTGTTCAATATCTTTTACCATATTAAAGTTATCAATACTGAGAATTTTATTCTCATAAGACCCTTCCCCATTCTGATATTTGGCCATAGCTGATAAATAATAGAATTTAGCTTTTGTTTTATCATCAGATAAATTTATTAAATCAACAATTGATTCAAGAGTGGTAATAGCTTGACTATATTCTCCACTTTTAATTTGTTTATCTGCTGTTTTCAGCTCTTTCTTTTGAGAAAAACCTAAATTAAATACACCAAATATTAATATTCCTAATAAAAATTTTTTCATTATTCTGTGTTTGTATTATTTTCTTCTATTACATCTTCTTCCTGTTGTTCATCATCCTTCTCATGTGCAACCTTTGCAACTGCAGCAATTGAGTCACCTTCTTTGATGTTTATTACCTTTACTCCTTGAGTAGCTCGTCCCATAACCCTTAAATCTTCTACAGCCATTCTAATAGCTATCCCAGATTTATTAATAATCATTAAGCCGTTGCTGTCATCAACATTTTTAATTGCCACAAGATCACCTGTTTTTTCAGTAATTGATATTGTTTTCACTCCTTTACCTCCTCTATTAGTAACTCTATAATCATCTAATCTTGATCTTTTTCCATATCCATTTGAAGAAACAACTAGTATGTTACTTTCCATATCATTGACAGCTACCATACCAATTACCTCATCTTTATCGTGCTGAAGTCTTATACCTCTTACCCCTGATGCATTCCTGCCCATTGGTCTTGTTTTTGCCTCTTCGAATCTAATAGCTTTTCCTGATTTAAGTGCTAACATAACCTGACTATTACCGTCCGTTAATTTAGCTTCTAGAAGCTCATCATTTTCCTTTATGGTAATTGCATTTATTCCATTTACTCTAGGTCTTGAATATTGTTCAAGAGATGTTTTTTTAACTTGACCTTTTTTTGTAGCCATTATCACATAATGATTGTTGATGTATTCTTCATCTTTAAGGTCTTTAGTGCATATAAAAGCTTTTACTTTATCATCTTGCTCTATATTGATTAGATTTTGAATTGCTCTTCCTTTGGAAGTTTTACTGCCTTCAGGAATTTCATAAACCCTCATCCAAAAACACTTTCCTTTTTGTGTAAAAAACAACATATATTGATGATTGGTTCCAACAAACAAATCTTCTAGAAAATCCTCATTTCTTGTTGTTGATGCTTTTTGCCCTACACCTCCTCTATTTTGAACCTTATATTCATCTAATGAAGTTCTTTTAATATATCCGGCATGAGAAATAGTTATAACAACCTTTTCATCAGGTATCATGTCTTCTATAGATAAATCTCCTCCAGAATATTCGATTACAGATCTTCTTTCATCACCATACTTTTCTCTAATCTCAATTAATTCCTCAGAAATTATTTTCATCCTTCTGTCTTCATCGGAAAGTATATCTTTTAAATCTTCGATTAATTTCTTAATATCCTCATATTCATTTCTTAATTTATCTTGTTCTAAGCCGGTTAATTGTCTTAGTCTCATTTCTACAATTGCCTTTGCTTGAATTTCTGATAACTTAAATTTCTTAATTAAATTTTCTCTAGCATCCTCAGCATTTTTAGAGGCTTTAATCAAAGCAATTACATCGTCAATATTATCAGATGCAATAATTAATCCTTCTAAAATATGGCACCTATCTTCAGCTTTCTTTAATTCAAATTTTGTTCTTCTTACTACTACATCATGTCTATGATTAACAAAATGCTTAATCATATCTTTTAAATTTAGCATTTGGGGCCTACCCTTTACTAGAGCAATACTGTTAACGCTAAATGATGATTGCAGCTGACTATATTTGAAAAGCTTATTAAGAACAATATTTGGAATAGCGTCTCTTTTTAAAACGAATACTATTCTCATTCCATTTCTGTCTGATTCGTCTCTTATAGTGGATATACCTTCTAATTTCTTATCATTAACTAGGTCAGCTATTTTTTTAATCATATCAGCTTTATTTACCTGATACGGAATTTCGGTTACAATAATAGATTCTTTTCCGTCAACTTCTTCGATTTCTGCTTTTCCTCTAATTACAACTTTCCCTCTACCTGTATGAAAAGCGTCCTTAACTCCCTCATATCCATGAATTATTCCTCCGGTGGGAAAGTCAGGAGCTTTTACAAATTGCATTAAACCGTCGATATCTATAGAGTTATCTTTGATATATTCTAGTGTACCATCGATAACCTCTGTTAGATTGTGCGGGGGAATATTTGTAGCCATACCAACAGCAATACCTGAAGCACCATTTACTAAAAGTGCTGGTATTTTCGTTGGTAAAACTGTTGGTTCCTTTAACGTATCGTCAAAGTTTAATTTATAATCTACTGTATCTTTTTCAATATCAGATAACATCTCCTCAGAAATCTTCTGCATTCTAGCTTCTGTATATCTCATTGCTGCAGGACTGTCACCATCAACAGAGCCAAAATTACCTTGTCCATCGACAAGCATATATCTTAAACTCCATTCTTGAGCCATCCTAACCATTGTATCATAAATGGCTGAATCACCATGGGGATGATACTTACCCATAACCTCACCAACAATTCTAGCTGATTTTTTATGTGCTGAAGATGCTTTAACACCTAAATCATGCATTCCGTACAATACTCTTCTATGAACAGGTTTTAGACCGTCTCTTACATCCGGTAAAGCTCTAGAAACAATAACAGACATCGAATAATCGATGTAAGCAGATTTCATTTCATCTTCAATGTTTATTGGTATTAATTTTTCGCCATCATTCATAATAAAAATTAGTTTAATTATATCATATAAATAGTAATAAACAAATATAAGTATTTACACAGTTGAATTTTAAAAAAAATCATTGTTAAAAATCAAAATTTATTAACAATTATACCTACAAAAATTATTAATACATTTTACTGTTGTTTTAAAAAATCTTTATGATTATTTTTATGAAAATTATTTTTATGGATGATAATTTTTCACCTCGCGTAAAAGATGTAATAACTTACAGTAAAGAAGAAGCTTTAAGACTGGGTCATGATTTTATTGGAACCGAACATTTAATACTAGGTCTTATCAGAAATGGTGAAGGAAAAGCTATTGATATATTAAATTTTCTAGGTATAGATTTAAATGAACTTAGAAGAAAAATAGAATCCTTAAATCCTATAAATTTTGATAATGAGGTTAAGGAGTCGACAAAAAAAAATCTTCATCTAACAAGACAGGCTGAAAGAGCATTAAAAACAACTTTTCTTGAAGCTAAGTTGTTTCAAAGCTCGATAATAAATACTGCTCATTTATTACTTTGTATTTTAAGGAATGAAAATGATCCTACAACTAAGATATTTAATAATATGGAAGTTAATTACAATGTTGTTAAGGACGAATACAAATCTATTATTGGGAAAGATGAATTCACTGATGATATTCCCGATCCAAAAGAAACTTCTGATACAGAGGAAATGAAAACTACAAAAACCAAATCCTCAAAAAAGTCAAAAACACCTGTTTTAGATAATTTTGGAAAGGATTTGACTTCAATGGCTGAAAATGATGAGTTGGACCCTATAATTGGTCGAGAAATTGAAATTCAGAGAGTATCTCAGATATTAAGCAGAAGAAAGAAAAATAATCCATTATTAATTGGTGAGCCTGGAGTTGGAAAATCTGCAATAGCTGAAGGACTTGCTATCAGAATTATAAAAAAGAAAGTTTCAAGAGTTTTATATAACAAACGAATTGTTTCTCTTGACTTAGCAAGTTTAGTAGCGGGAACAAAATACAGGGGTCAATTTGAGGAAAGGATGAAGGCAGTTATGAATGAACTCGAAAAAAACTCAAATGTAATCCTCTTTATTGATGAAATTCATACAATAGTTGGTGCTGGTGGAGCAACAGGAAGTCTTGATGCGTCAAATATGTTTAAACCTGCATTAGCAAGAGGAACAATACAATGTATAGGTGCTACTACTCTAGATGAGTATAGAAATTCAATAGAAAAAGATGGTGCATTAGAAAGAAGATTTCAGAAAATTATAGTTGAGCAAACAAATGAAGAAGAAACATTAGAAATCTTAAAAAACATAAAGGATAAGTATGAAGAACATCATAATGTAATTTACACAGATGAAGCGTTATTAGCTTGTGTAAAACTTACATCAAGATATATGACTGACAGACACTTGCCTGATAAAGCAATAGATGCACTTGATGAAGCTGGTTCAAGAGTCCATTTAACAAATTTAGATGTACCCAAACACATACTTGAACTTGAATCTGAGCTTGAAAAAATTAAATCGGATAAAAACAATGCTGTAAAAAACCAAAAATATGAAGAAGCAGCAAGTTACAGAGATAAGGAGAAAATTATAGAGAATAAACTTAATATTGCCCAACAACAATGGGAAGAAGAATGTAAAAAAAATAAAGAAATTGTAAATGAAGAAAGTATTGCCGACGTAGTCTCAATGATGACAGGAATACCTCTTAATAAATTAAAGCAATCTGAAAGTAATAAATTATCAAAATTAACTTCAATCGTTAAGAATAGTATCATTGGACAGGATAAGGCAATCGATAAAGTGGTTAGATCAATTCAAAGGAATAGAGCTGGACTAAAAGATCCTAAAAAACCTATTGGTTCATTTATTTTCCTTGGTCAAACTGGTGTTGGAAAAACTCAATTAGCTAAAATTCTTGCAAAAGAATTATTTGATAGTGAAGAAGCACTTATTAGAGTAGATATGAGTGAATACATGGAAAAGTTTGCCATTTCCAGATTAATTGGAGCACCTCCCGGTTATGTAGGTTATGAAGATGGAGGCCAATTAACTGAAAAAATTAGAAGAAAACCATATGCAGTTGTATTGCTTGACGAAATCGAAAAGGCGCATCCAGATGTTTTTAATATGCTTTTACAAGTATTAGACGATGGGTTTTTAACAGATAGTCTTGGTAGAAAAATAGATTTTACTAATTGTGTAATTATCATGACTTCAAATATTGGTGTCAAAAAGATTCAGGATTTTGGGTCTGGAGTTGGATTTGGCACAAGTGCAAAAAAATCACAAGAAGACACGTTTACAAGAAAAACTATTATGAATTCGTTGAAGAAAAAATTTGCACCAGAATTTTTAAATAGAATTGATGAAATAATAGTATTTAATGCACTTTCAAAAGATGATATTTATAAAATAATTGATATTGAACTTTCAAAGTTATATTCTAGAATTGATGAGCTTGGCTATAATATCAAATTATCTAAAAAAGCAAAAGATTTCATTTCTGAGAAAGGATATGATAAAAAATATGGTGCTAGACCTCTAAAAAGAACAATTCAAAAACATATTGAAGACTTAATAGCATCTGAAATTTTAAATTCTATGATTAATGAGGGAGATACTATAAATATCGATCATAAATCAGGTAACGAAGAGCTAACTATCAAAATCCAAAATAAAAAAGAATCTAAAACTTCAAAAAAGTAGCTTTTCTATCTTGTAATCTCTAAGATAATTTACCGTTTTTTTAATATCATCACTCAACACTCTATCATTAGTAATTTTTGGAATTAATTTTCTAAAGTCATCTATAAATTCATTAATAATATTAGATGATTTGTAAGAGTTGTATTCTTTAGCCTGTGATGCGGTTATTAATTCAATCGCTAAAATATCATACAAGCTATCGATTATATCTCTTAGCTGATTTGCACCGTTAGCCCCCATGCTTACATGGTCCTCTTGTCCATTTGATGAAGTAATTGAATCAGTACTAGAAGGATTTGCATACTGTTTATTAGAACTAACTAAACTTGCTGACGTATACTGGAGTATCATTAGACCAGAGTTTAATCCAGGATTATCAGAGAGAAATGATGGAAGATTTCTCTTACCTGACATTAAATTGAATACTCTTCTTTCAGAAATACTTCCTAATTCTGAAATTGCAATCTTTAAAAAATCAATAGCAAAAGCTAAAGGTTGACCATGAAAATTACCTCCAGAAATTATTTTATCTTCTTTTGAAAAAATTAATGGATTATCAGTTACTGAATTAATTTCTGTTGTTATAATTTTTATACAATAATTTATTGTATCACGAGTAGCTCCATGAACTTGAGGAATACACCTAAATGAATACGGGTCCTGAATTCCTTCTTTTTCTAAATCATTGACCTGACTACCCTTTAAATATGTAAGGATAATTTGTGAAACATTTAATTGTCCTTCATGAGGTCTAATTTTTGAAACTAAATGATTGAAAGGGGATAAATCACAATTAAACGCATCCAATGAAACACTAGATATTTTGTCCGCAAAAAAACTTAATCTCAATGAATTAATAACTGAAGAAATAACTGAAGCAAGCATGTATTGAGTTCCGTTTATCAATGCTAAACCTTCTTTAGACTCAAGTTTAATTTTTTCAATTTTAAACTTTTTTAGAATTGTTTCTGTTTTATAAATCTCATTTTTAAATTCAACCTCACCCAATCCTATCAATGGAAGAGATAGATGTGATAAAGGAGAAAGATCTCCAGACGCACCTAGAGACCCATATTTATATACTATAGGTAATATATCATTGTTGTAGAAAAAAACTAGTCTTTCAACAGTTTTTAGTCTAATTCCACTATAACCTTTTGATAATGAAATAATTTTTAATAAAATCATTAATCTTACAATTTCATTCCCTACTCTATCACCTGTGCCACATGCATGAGATTTAATCAAATTACTCTGAAGATTGCTTAAATCATCGGCAGGGATTTTTACATTATGTAAATCTCCAAAACCAGTATTAATTCCGTAATACTGATTATTAGTATTAGCAATTTTATCTTCTAGAAATTTTCTAGAATTATTGATTTTATCTATTACTGACTTATCAAGGGTTAATTTTAAATCTTGTTTAACAATAATATAGATATCATTAAATGAAATGTTATTATCTTTTAAAACGTAATTTTGCATTAAAAATTAATTTGACTTAAAATTAGTTAAATTTGATTTTACAAAAAATATTTTATGAAAAATCTATTTTATAATTTGATTCATTTCTTAACACTAACCTCTATTATATTAGTAAATTCTTGCTCAAAAGGTGAATTTGAACTAAAAGGACAAATAACCAATTCAGTTAATGATTCAATCAATATATATGCTAATGGAATTGATAAGAAAATTATTTTAAATAATAATAAATTTAAAACCACAATAAGTTTTCCTGAAGGGATTTATAACCTGAGACATGGTGATGAAATTACTACTATTTTTTTATCGCCAGGAAATGACATAGAAATTAATATTGATGCAGATAACGCATGGAATTCTAAATTTATTAAATCTTATAATATAAATTCCATACCTAGATATTTATTAATAGATAACAAAGGTTTCATAATTTCTGCTGATGCATCAAGACCATCTGATAAATCCCTTATAAATCAAATTAATTCATTAAAACACATAAATTGTAATGAAGAAAACTGCGTTATATAAAAATCATTTAGAATTAAATGCAAAAATGATTGATTTTGCTGGTTATTTGATGCCTGTTCAGTATGAGGGTGTCAATATTGAACATAATGCTGTAAAAAATAATGTGGGGGTATTTGACGTATCTCATATGGGTGAATTTTATGTTCATGGAGAAGAAGCAGAAACTTTTCTTCAATCTGTTTTAAGTAACGATATCAGTGTTTTAAATAAAGGTCAAGCTCAATATAATTATATTCCAAACGAAACAGGCGGAATTATAGATGATCTAATACTCTATAAATTTGAAGACAATAGATATATGATGGTAGTAAATGCATCAAATATTGAAAAAGATTGGAATTTTTTAATGAATAAGAATAGTTATAATGCTCAGTTGATTAATGTTTCTGATAGTTTCTCTCTAATGGCTATTCAAGGGCCAAATGCTTTGAAAGTTTTAAACCCTCTTTTTGAAAATAATCTAAATAACATAGATTATTATCATTTTAAATATATTGATGGAATTATTATTTCAAACACTGGATACACGGGATGTGGTGGGTTTGAAATATATTGTAAAAATGAAGTTGCTGAAGATCTTTGGAATAAAATATTTGATTCGGGGAAAAAGTATAATATTAAACCTATAGGATTAGCTGCCAGAGATACTTTGAGATTAGAAATGGGTTTCTGTCTTTACGGAAATGATATTGATGAAACCACCTCTCCTATTGAAGCTGGATTATCTTGGATTACAAAAACCAATAAAAACTTTACTTCATCTAATATTTTTAAATCTCAAAAACAAAAAGGGGTGCAAAAAAAATTAGTTGGATTTAAAATGGAAGAAAAAGGCATCCCTAGAAAGGCTTATGACATTTTAAACTCAGATAATGAAATTATTGGAAAAGTAACATCCGGAACAATGTCTCCTTCATTAGGTATTGGAATTGGATTAGGTTATGTAAATATTGAAGACGCCCACATTGATTCTGAAATATTAATTCAAATTAGAAAAAACATAAAAAGAGCTAAGATTGTGAAAACTCCTTTTAAATAAATTATGGGAAGAGCATTTGAATTTAGAAAGGCCAGAAAAATGAAAAGATGGTCTGCTATGAGTAAGGCATTTACTAGAATTGGAAAAGATATAGTTATTGCAGTTAAAGAAGGAGGTCCTGATCCTAACTCAAATTCTAAATTAAGAGCTGTAATACAAAATGCCAAGACTGTTAACATGCCTAAGGATAATATTGAAAGAGCCATAAAAAGAGCCTCTGATAAATCGCTTGGAAGTTATAAGGAAATTCTTTTTGAAGGTTATGCTCCATCAGGTGTTGCTGTATTAGTAGAAACAGCCACTGATAATAATACAAGAACAGTAGCAAATATCAGAAGCTATTTCAACAAACATAATGGAAATCTAGGTACTTCAGGTTCAGTTGCGTTTATGTTCGACCATACTTGTAATTTTAAAATAAAGAATAATAATATAGATTTAGAAAATTTGGAGCTATACTTGATTGATTTTGGTGTTGAAGAAGTTTTTAAAGAAGAAGATGATATTTTAATATATGGACCTTTTGATAGTTTTGGTGAAATTCAAAAAGCATTGGAATCAATGGATAAAGAGATTATATCTTCAGGATTTGATAGAATACCAAAAACTCTAAAAAAAGTAGCTGAAGAAGAAAAAATTGAAATAGAAAAATTATTAGAAAAAATAGAAAATGATGATGATGTTCAAAATGTATTTCACAACATGAATTAATTGTTTTTATCAAAAAAACTATATTCTTTAACCTTACCAACAACCCCGTAAAAATAATTGTTAATATAATTGAAATCCGCATCTTTATTATTTGTTGGATAAAAAGGTTCAGAAATAAGAGTTTGTTTGTTTTTGTAATCTAATGTCATTAAAATTATTGGAACTTTTGCTTCGAGAGCTATATAATAAAATCCTGTTTTAAGCTTATCCACTCTTTTTCTAGTACCCTCAGGAGAAAGTGATAATCTAAACTCATTTCTTTTCTTAAAAATATCTGAAATTTGTTTAACCAAATTATTCTTTGAACTTCTATCAACTGGAACGCCTCCCGTCCATTTAAGAAATTTTCCTATAGGAAAGAAAAAAAGTTCACTTTTCGCTAAATAACTTGACTTAAAACCTATTGCGCCTCTAATTAGAATTCCTAAATAAAAGTCTAACCAATGTGTATGTGGTACTGTAATTATAACAGATTTTTTGACAATATTTTTAGAAAGTGTTTTATTGCCTTTAATTTTCCAGCCTATAAGGCTATTTAAAATAAAATTATAGAGATTTTTTTTCATTAATGAGTTTTATTGCTTTAGTAAGATCTTCTTCAGTATCAACACCAATAAAAACCTCATTAGAAATAATCATTTTAATTCTGATTTCATTTTCTAACAATCTTAATGCTTCAATTTTTTCAATTGATTCTAATTCACCTGTATTCAATACGGAAAAACTCAATAATGTTTCCTTTCTAAAGGCATAAATTCCTACATGCTTATATACAGAAGACAAACGCTCGTCTCTATCATAAGGAATGGGGTATCTTGAAAAATACATAGCGTAATTGTTTACGTCAGTAACGACTTTAACATTATTGGGATTGCTTATTTCATTTTTATCAATTGGAGTCATCACAGAAACAACCTGAATTGATTTATTTTTATCTTCTTTAAAAACATTAATTATTTTGATCAATGTCTTTGATTTAATAAAAGGTTCATCACCTTGCACATTTATAATAATTTCTGCATTGATTCTAGAAGCTATACCTGCAATTCTATCAGTGCCTGTTTCATATTGTTTATCCTCATAAAAATAATTCGCATTATTTCTTTCTAATTCACTAACTATATCTTTATTATTTGTAACAACATAAACTTCATCAAAAACTTTTGAATTCAATGTTGATTCATAAGTTCTAATAATTAGAGATTTACCACAAATATCTCTTAAAAGTTTATTTGGCAATCTCGTTGAATCCAATCTAGCAGGAATTACAGCGGCTATTTTCATATAACAAAATTAATATTTAATCATTAGTTTAAAAATTCTTGATCAAAACCTATTAAATGAAGTTTGTTTTTAGCTCTTGTTACCGCTGTGTACAGCCATCTAAAAAAATCTTCATCCATTCCATTAGGGAGATAAGGAAACTCTAAAAAAATTGAATTCCATTGACCACCTTGTGACTTATGACAAGTAAAAGAATAAGCAAATTTAACCTGTAATGCATTAAAGTATTTGTTATTTTTTACTCCTAAATGTCTTTTATATTTAGTTTTAATATTCATATAATCTTTTAGTATTTCTTGATACAACTTATTTAGCTGATCGTAATCTAAAGATGAACTATTTATATATAAAGAATCTAATATTAAAACTGTTTCAAAAGGTTTAATTCCAGGATAATCAACCAATGATATTTTTACCTCAGCAAATTTAAACCCATATATATTACTAAGTTTATGTATTTCTTCAATTCTTATAATATCTCCATTTGCAATAAATCCAATATCTTTTTTATTATCTAACCAATAATAATTGTTTTTGATAACCATTAACAGATCCCCAACGGAAATTATATTTTCATTAAATAATATTTTATCCCTTACACCTTTGTTGTATAAATTTGCTCTTTTATTAGATCTTACAATTACTGCTGTTTCTTCAACACCAAATTCATTGTATGAATCTTGAATAAGATTCATCAAATGTTCACCATCCTCTACTCTAATTATATCCTGGAAACCATTTATTTTAAATTTAATGTTATCAAAAATATTATTTTCTATTTGATCTCTAATTAAGGTAGCATATGATAATATACCGGAGTTTAAATCTTGTCTAACAACTTCTGTTAACTCAATAGAGATAATGTTTTTATCATACTCTTCTTTTAAAAACTTTTCGTTTAAAGCGTATGAAATATTTGACTTTATCGGAGGTAACTGGGCAGAATCTCCTATTATTAATAGCTTACATTTAAATCCTGAATAAACATATTTAACAATATTATCTAATAAGGACTGAGAAAATAGGCCAGCACCATCATTTCTATTAGTTCCTATCATAGATGCCTCATCAACAACAAAGAGAGTGTTTTTATGTTTATTAACTCTCAATGAGAATTCTAGATTGCCTGAAAAATTGTTTTTTGTATAAAAAATTTCTTTATGAACGGTATAGGCCTCTTTATTACAATATCCAGAAAGAACTTTTGCTGATCTACCCGTCGGCGCTAATAAAACTGCGGTTTTTTTTATCTTCCACAAATTTTTAACAATATTAGAAATAATATATGTTTTTCCTGTACCAGCATACCCTTTTAAAAGAAATATTGAGTCATTTTTTTTATCATTAATAAAAAAAACGATTTTTTCTAATGCTAAATCTTGTTTTGTAGTTAGTTCACTTTGGAGGCCCTTTTTAATAATTACTGATAGATTATCCTCCATTTTAGAATATTATTGTATTATCAAATATATAAATGTTTTTTGTTGTCTTAGATTTTTACAAATAAAAAAAAATTGTAGTTTTGTTTATCTTATAAATAACTCCAAACCATGATGAAAATCCTTTTATTTCTATCCATTCCAATTACTCTTGCAATAGTTTATTTCGTAAGAACCAAAATGCAAGACAAACATAAACCTTATGTATTAGGAAGTTTATGGACATTGATTTTACTTTTTGGTTTTCTTTTATTTTCATCCATATATGATGAAATTAAATTTGATGAAGTTAAAAATGCTAGATATCAGGTTGTAATAAAAAACTTAAAAGACATTAGAGATACTCAGTTAGCGCACAGAACAGTTAAAGGAGAGTTTCAAAATAATTGGGATACTTTAGTGAAGTTTATTGAAGTTGACTCATTTACAATCACACAAAGAAGAGATTCAAGCGTTATTGACAAGGAAATGACTAAAAGATATGGTGGTGTTAAAACATATAAAGACATTGTCATTGTTGATACACTGGGTTTTGTTTCAGTTAAGGACTCTTTATTTGGATTTGATTCTAGATACCAAACTATGATGTATGTTCCATTCTCTAAAAGTGACGATACTAAATTTGAACTAAAAACAGGTTATTTGAATCAAAATGGAATAGACATCCCAGTCTTTGAAGCTCAGGTTAAAAAGAAAGTAATTCTTCACGATCAGTCTCTAAATTTGGTTTTAAAAGAGAATCAAGTTCAATCAGTAGATGGGGTAAATGGCTCATCGCTAAAAATTGGTTCTATGAATGAAGTTAATACAAATGGGAATTGGCCTAAAAATTACTCAAAAGATAAATAATTCAAACGATAATATTAATAACAATACACTTTCAATTCATATAAATGAAAATTGGGTTGTATTTTGTTTATTTTCTCAAGAAAAATTAATTGATATAGATAAGGTTGTTTTTCTAGCTAAAAAGACTCCTACATTTCTGTTAAAAACAATCAAAAAATACATAAAATCTATAACAGAAGCACCAAAAGCAGTAAAATTAATTTACTATGATAAAAGCTCAACGTTAGTTCCTTCTGTTTTATTTGATGAAAAAAATTCTTTGAATTTTTTAAAGTATAATACTAACATCAAAATCAACGATCTTGCAGCAAATGACAGTATTTTAAACAATGAGGTAACAAATGTCTTTATACCTTATGTAAATATCAATAACTATATATTTGATAAATTTAAAACATTTGATTTTTTCCACTATTCTTCTCTTTTGATACAGCTTTTAAGTTTAGAAATTTCAGATAATTTTTCAGAAAAAATTTTTTTAAATTTAAATGATGGATTTATAGATATTTTATATTTCAAGAATAAAAAACTTGAATTCTATAATACCTTTGACCACTCATGTAATGAAGATATTTTATATTATCTTTTATTCTGCTTAAATCAACTTAATCTTAATCCTGATAAAACACATGTAGCATGTTCTGGCAATATAAGTCTAGATTCAAAAATTTATGAGCTATTATATACATATGTTAGAAATGTTGAATTATTAAATTTTGATGAAATTGAAGGAATAAACTCTGATATAATCAAGTCTAATATTTTATTTAGAAATTTCTAATGAGAATAATATCTGGAAAATTTGGGGGAAGAAGAATAGTTGTTCCGAAAAATTTACCCATTAGACCTACAACCAATTTAGCAAAAGAAAGTATTTTTAATATTATAACTAATAAATCTGATTTAAAGAATTTAAAAATTGCTGATACGTTTTCAGGTTCTGGTTTAATTGGTTTAGAATTTATTTCAAGAGGAGCTGATGTAATTTTTGTTGAAAAAAATATAAAATGTTTTAAACACATAGTTAAAACACTTAAGCTTTTAGGACTTAACAACAAGGTTTTCAAATCTGATGTTTTTAAATATCTACAAACATCTGAGCAAAAATTTGACTATATATTTGCTGATCCACCATATAAGTTCTCATATGAGCAATATTTACAGTTAATCAAGTTGATAGTTAATAATAATTTAAGATCTGATGGCTTGTTAATTATAGAACATTTTAAAAAAAATGATTTCTCTGATATTTCTGAGTTTGAAGAACGTCGAGATTATGGTGATTGTTCCTTTTCTTTTTTTAAATAAAAAAGCGGGTATTACCCGCTTTTCTGTGAATCTATAAGCCGAATTCTGTACTTTATTAAAGCTCTTGTCATTTATCTTGATATATAGTTACCCATATATTCTAGCTGCCTACCCTCCAACATTAAGCGTACAACTCTTAAAAGCTGGTTTACATGGCATTTCACCGCACAGAGTTTACATGATTTCACTACAGCATTACCTGTACATACTTTCTGTTGCACTTTTCCTAACTTTTCAGTTGATGGCTGTTAACCATTGTGCTGTACTATGGTGTTCGGACTTTCCTCTATAAATAGCGACAAGACGATTCACGATGCAAAAATATACAAATGTTAATATATATATGTAATTAAAGTATTTTATTAATAAATTAATCTTCATGTTTTCATATATTTAATAATAAGTTTTATAAAAAATTATCCTATTATTATGAGTGATTTTTTGGTTTCAGCTAGAAAATATAGACCAGTAAATTTTGACGACGTTGTAGGTCAAGAAATAATCACTACCACTCTTAAAAATGCTATTAAAAATAATAAGTTAGCTCAAGCATTACTTTTTACAGGACCTAGAGGTGTTGGAAAGACCAGCTGTGCAAGAATTGTAGCAAGGGAGATAAATAATTTTGAAATAGACGATGACAACACCTATAATATATTTGAATTAGACGCGGCATCAAACAATGGTGTTGAAGGGATCCGAAATTTAATTGATCAAACCAGAATACCACCTCAAATAGGTAAATATAAAGTTTATATTATCGATGAAGTTCATATGCTATCTTCAGGTGCTTTTAATGCATTTCTTAAAACCTTAGAAGAACCCCCAGCTCACTGTATATTTATTTTAGCTACAACTGAAAAACATAAAATTATTCCAACCATACTATCAAGATGTCAAATTTATAATTTTAAAAGAATTTCTACAGAACATATTATTACTCATCTTAAAGAAATATGTAAAATAGAAAATATAAAATATGAAGATGATGCTTTAATCCAAATTGCTAGTAAATGCGATGGAGCTATGAGAGATGCTTTACAGCTATTTGACAAGGTGATTGGGGTAAATAAAAACATAACTTCTAAAATTGTAGAAGAAAACCTAAATACAGTAGATTTTGACACTTACACTGAATTAATTAATGATATTAAATCAAAAGATATTCCTAAAATAATGGTAAGTGTAAATCAAATTCTTGATAATGGAGTTGCAGGAGATTTATTTTTATCTGGTTTATCTTCATTTTACAGAGATATACTTGTAAGTAAAAATAAATTATCCCACAACTTACTTAACTATGAAGATAAGAGAGTTAAAACATTATTAAGTTTGAGCTCTGACATTAATTTTAATATTTTAATTGAATATATAAACCTTTTAAATGAGGCAGAAATTAACTTTCAAAAAAGTCTAAATCAAAGACTTTTGATTGAATTATCAATTTTAAAAATTTCCTCATTAGAATTCAATGAGGAAAAAAAAAAATTTAAATACAGATTAATTCCAATATCTGATTTTCAAAGCCAAGTTTTTATTTCTCAATACTCTAATGCAATAGAACAAAAAAAGCCAAAACCTATTGCCAACTTAAGTGTTTCTGAATTTCAAACTTCAACTCTATCCTTAAAAAGTATAGAAAAAAATAAGGAAATTAATGATCTTGATTTAGACTCTGAAGTAGAATATAGCAATAATAATGAGTTGATATTGGAAGATATTATAGAAGTTTGGGATAATTACACAAATATTCAAGAAGAAAAAGGTAGATATAATATTGCTTCAATACTAAGAATTTCATCTCCTAAATTTAAAAATAATACAATAATTTACTCTGTCCCTAACAATACAACTTCTTTAGAAATTGATTCAGAAAAACAAAATTTACTTTTATTTTTAAGAAACAAACTTGAATCAGATATAGGTTTATTAATAGAAATTGATAAAAAAATGGATGAAAATAAAGCTTATACTAATAAAGACAAGTTTGAAGTATTAAAAAAGAAAAATCCTCTGATAGATGAATTAAGAAATACTTTTAAATTATCTATCTAATTTTTAAGGACTTAATCTCTCTTTCAGCCAATTATTTTTAATTAGCTTAAATCTTATTCTATCATGCAATCTATTCTCACCACCTTGCCAAAACTCGTATTCTACGGGAGACACAATATAACCACCCCAATTTAAAGGTCTTGAAATTTCTTTATTTTTATACTCATCTTTTAACTCATTAAATTTATCTATTAAAACTTGCTTAGATTTAATAACAGCACTTTGATTTTCAGAAACTAAAGCACCAAGTTTACTTCCTTTTGGTCTAGAATTAAAATAGTTACTACTAATTTCTTCACTAGTTTTTTTTGCAAATCCCTTAATTATGACTTGTCTTTCTTGATCTTCCCAAAAAAAAGATATTGAAACTTTATTATTATTTTTTATAGATATAGATTTTTCACTATTGTAATTTGTAAAAAAAATAAATCCCTCATCAGAGTAGTGTTTTAATAATACTACTCTACCCTTTGGATAGCCTTCATTATCAATTGTAGATAAAGTCATAGCATTTACTTCTAATGAAGTAGATGATTTAATTTCACTGAACCACTTATCAAATAGCTTTATAGGCTCATCTGGAACTTCATTCTTGCTAAGACTCATTTTAGAATAGGATTTTCTTAATGCACTAATATCTCTTTGCATAAAACAAATTTAAATAATTAATAAACTAAAATCTAAATATCTATTTTTTTTCCTTCTTTAGATAAAATAACTCTTGGGAAAATTTCACTAACTTCTTTTAAAAATAAATCGTAATTATCATATCTAGACGAAAAATGACCGATGAGTAATTGTTTTACATTAGATTTTTTTGCCAATTTACCAGCATCTGCAGTTGTTGAATGAAGTGTGTTTATTGCTTTTTCTTGGTCATTTGATAAGAAAGTTGTCTCGCAATACAAAAGATCAACATCTTGAACATAATTGATTAAATCATCATTATAAGCAGTGTCGCTACAGTATGCAAATGACTTTGGTTTATCTCCCTCAATTGTTACATCTAAATAATTAATTTCAACTCCTTTAGAGTTCAATACGTTTTGACCCTTTGTAAGTTTATTAAAATATATCTTATCTATATCAAAGTGTAATGCTTTTTCTAAAATTAATTTTCTCTTTATAAACTTCTCTTTTATTAAAAACCCATTAGTATATATTGAATGATTTAAAGGAAATGATTTAATAAAAAAAGCATCGTTTTCGAAGATATTAATCATTTTATTCTCTGTTAATCCAATTAAATTTAGCTCATAATTTAATTTCATTTGTGAAAATTTTATATGTGCTTGTATAATTTTAAGGACTGATGTTGGGCAAAATACAGTTAGTTTTTTAGTTCTTTTTAAAAGTGATAAAGTTGAAATTAATCCTATTAGACCAAAATAATGATCTCCATGAGCATGACTTATCAATATAATTTCAATTCTTGATAGTCTTATTTTATTTTTTCTTAACTGAAACTGAATACCTTCACAACAATCTATAAGAATATTATATTTTGAAATTTGTAATAAAAGTGATGTAGAATACATCCCTATTTTAGGTATTGCACCTTGCGATCCTAATATTGTTAAATTCAATGGTTAAAATTTTTCTTTGCTAAAAGATAAATAACCGCCATTCTAATAGCTACTCCATTCTCAACTTGATCTAAAATTATTGAGTTATTTGAGTCAGCAACCTCACTTGTAATTTCTACTCCTCTATTTATAGGGCCAGGGTGCATAATCACTATATCTTTCCCTAATTTATCTAATCTTTCTGAAGTAAGCCCGTACAGTCTTTTATATTCTCTAACTGAAGGAAAAAAACTATCATTCATTCTTTCATTTTGTAGCCTTAGCATATTAGCAACATCACACCACTCTAAAGCCTTGTTGAAGTTTGGCTCGACCTTTACTCCAAAATCTTTCAAATATTTGGGAATTAAGGTGTTTGGTCCACAAACTTTAATATTTGCTCCCTGTAACTGTAGAGCAAATATGTTAGACAAAGCTACTCTACTGTGAAGAATATCACCTACTATCAGAATATTTCTATTTTTTAAGTCACCTATTTCTTTACGCATGGAATAAGAATCTAATAATGCTTGAGTTGGATGCTCATGAGCGCCATCTCCTGCATTTATAATAGTGGCATTTACTTTATTTGATAATAAATGTGGAGCACCAGGATTTGGATGCCTAATAACTACCATATCAACTTTCATTGATAAAATATTATTAACTGTATCTATTAAAGACTCCCCCTTCTTAACAGAAGATTGTGATGACGAAAAATTTAATATATCAGCTGATAATCTTTTTTCTGCTAATTCAAAAGATAGTTTTGTCCTAGTAGAGTTTTCAAAGAAAAGGTTAGCTATAGTTATATCTCTTAACGATGGAACTTTTTTTATAGGTCGGTTAATTACTTCTTTAAAATTATCTGCTGTTTTAAAAATTAAATCTAAATCATTTTGATTTAAATATTTTATACCTAGTAAATGATTTACACTTAGACTATTCATTGATTAAATTTTCAATATATACGTAATTCCCAAGTTTATTGTTATTCCATTCTACATTGACTTTTTGATTATCATAAACATCTACTTGAACTCCTTTATAATCCGGTTGAATAGGTAACTCTCTGCTATATCTTCGATCAACAAGAATTAAAAGTTCTATAGATATTGGTCTTCCAAAAGTTTCTATTGCTGTCAAAGCAGCTCTAATAGTTCTTCCAGTGTATAAGACATCATCAATAAAAACCACTTTTTTGTTTTCAATCAATAATTTAAAGTCTGTTTCACTAGGAACTAAAACATCACTATTCCTTCTAAAATCATCTCTAAAAAAGGTAATATCAAGAAATCCATAGTTAATATTAGATATATCATAATTAGAAGATAAAATTTCAACAATTTTATTGCACAATGATTTTCCTCTTGGCTGTAATCCAACTAGAACTGTATCCTTAAAATCTCCATGATTTTCTGAAAGCTGACAAGCCAACCTATTGAGGGAAATTTCAAGTTGATTATTGTTAAGGATAATTTTTTTACGCATTATGTGTGAAATATCACTTTTAAATTAAAAAAAAAGCCTTTCAATTGAAAGGCTTTTTCTATTATTTTCCATCCATTTTATCTTTGAGCTCTTGCAATTGTTCATTTGCATCACCTAAAGTGTTTTTTGCAGATTGGCTATCTTCTTTCATTTTTTTAGACATCACTTTTTTGTTAATCTCTTCAATATCTCTGAAAGTTTGAGTGTGAGACAATACTACTCTTTTAGTATCCTTATTGAATTCAATTACTTTTAAATCAACAACTTCACCTTTTTGAAGTTTACCTCCATCTTCTTTAATCATATGTCTAGATGGAATAAAAGCAATAACATCATCATTAAATTTAACCGTTGCTCCTTTAGGAACAATTTCGCTAACTTCAGAGTTATGTATTGAATTTAAAACAAATTCATTTTCGTATTTATCCCAAGGATTTTCAGTTAACTGCTTATGACCAAGGCTTAACTTTCTATTTTCAACATCTAATTCAAGAACTAACACTTCTATATTTTCTCCTGTATTGCAAAATTCTCTTGGATGCTTGATTTTTTTAGTCCATGAAAGATCCGATATATATATAAGCCCGTCTACACCCTCCTCAAGCTCAACAAATACACCAAAATTTGTAAAATTTCTCACTATTCCAGTGTGTTTAGATTGTAATGGATATTTCGTAGTAATATCAGTCCACGGATCAGGAGTTAATTGTTTTACTCCTAGAGACATTTTTCTTTCTTCTCTATCAAAGGTTAAGATTTTAGCCTCGATCTGATCTCCTACATTAAAGAAATCTTGAGCAGACCTTAAATGCGTAGACCAAGACATTTCAGAAACATGGATAAGACCTTCTACGCCTTCTGATATCTCAACAAATGCACCGTAATCAGCAATGACTACAACTTTCCCTTTAACTGTATCTCCAACTTTAAGATCATCTGCTAATGCTTCCCATGGATGCTTACTTAATTGTTTTAAACCAAGCTGAATTCTTGATTTATCTTCATCAAAGTCTAATATTACAACCTTTAATTGCTGATCAAGTTCAACAATTTCGTTTGGATGATTAATTCTTGACCATGATAAATCAGTAATATGAACTAATCCATCAACTCCACCAAGATCCATAAATACTCCATATGAAGTAATATTCTTAACAACACCTTCTAAAATTTGACCTTTTTCAAGCTGTTTGATTATTTCTTTTTTCTGAAGCTCAATATCAGCTTCGATTAATGCTTTATGAGATACCACAACATTTTTAAATTCATGGTTAATTTTTACAACCTTAAATTCCATGGTTTTGTTTACATACTGATCATAATCTCTAATTGGCTTCACATCAATTTGCGAACCTGGTAAAAATGCTTCAATTCCAAAAACATCTACAATCATACCACCTTTAGTCCTACATTTGACAAAACCATTAACAATCTCACCAGTATCATGCGCATCATTAACTCTTTCCCATGCTTTAATAACTCTAGCTTTTCTGTGAGAAAGAATCAATTGACCTGTAGCATCTTCTCTTATATCAATTAAAACTTCTACTTTATCACCGACTTTCAAACCAGGGTTATATCTAAACTCATTTAATGAAATAACTCCTTCAGATTTTGCGTTTATATCAATAATAGCTTCTCTATCAGTCATATGGACAACAGTACCTTCAACAACATTATTAGTTAAAGTCTCTACAAAGTTTTCTTCAACTAATTTTTCAAACTCTTTAATTTGTTTGTCATCTACTTCATCAATACCTTCTTCGTAGTTATGCCAGTCGAAATTTGATAAGATTTCTGTCGGATCTACTTTTTCTTTTGTTTCTTTTGAATCTTTGGTTGATTTTTTGGAAGTATCTTCAACCGCAACATTATTTTCTACTGCTTCAGGTAATTTTTCAGTAGACTCTTTTTTTTCTGCTTTTTTAGGCATAATAAAAAAATTTGTATTCTAAAATCTTGACTGATTTAACACATAAATTTTAGAAGATATTAAAATTTATTTAAACCATTTGTTTCAGTCTATTAGTGACAAAAGGTATGCGAAAATAAAAAATATTATTAATATAATATTAAATATGAATAATTAATTCAATAGTTTCTTATCTATAATATTTGATATTACTTCTAATTGATCATTAATTGTCATGTTACTATTATCTATTAGGAAGGCATCTTTTTCAATAACTAAAGGAGAATCTAGTCTTGAAGAATCTAATTTATCTCTGTTTTTAATGTTATTTAATATAGACTCATATTTAACAGATTCACCCTTCAAAATCATTTCATCGAACCTTCTTTTTGCTCTAACGGAATCAGAAGCAGTAAGAAATAGTTTAATGTCTGCATCAGGAAAAACAACAGAACCAATATCCCTTCCATCCATTACAACCCCCATATTTCTATCAATATTTCTCTGTAGCTTAACCATCTCTCTTCTAATTTCAGGAATTGCAGCTATTTCACTAACCATTTCAGAAACTTCAAGTGTATTTATTTGTTGTTCAATATTTATATTATTCATGTAGATTTCGGATATCAAATCGTTATCATTAAACTTAAAATGTATTGATGTAGAACTCAATTTTTTAATAAATAAATCAATATCGGATTTTAATAATAAAAGTAAATTATTCTGAATTACATATAATGTTACAGCCCTATACATTGAACCAGAATTAATGTATATATAACCATATTTAATTGCTAACTTTTTTGCAATTGAACTTTTACCTGTAGAAGCATGTCCGTCAATAGCTATTGTGAGTTTTTTCATTAATCTAAATCTAATTGTATTCCTAGATAATTTACATTTGCTGCACTAGAAAATCTAGCATGACAGTAATTGAAACGAAGTTTGTTAAATTTCATACCAAATCCAAAGGATACACCAGAAAAGTTTCTCTGTTCTAATATTCTAAGTTCTTCAGAACGTCTAAAACTATAACCTAATTGCATTGTAAAAATAGATTTTGGAAATAGTTCAACTCCAATAATTGTGTGTCTTAATATTTCATTAAAAATTGAAATATTTTCCTCAGTTATATTTCCGTCTAAGTCAGTTATAATTCGAGAGGGATTAGAAATACCTATAGGCCATTTTTGTAAATTTTCTAGAGTTATATGCCAGGTAATAGGTGCATTTTCTAATTTTTGAGATATTCCTAGGTCAATTTCAAAAGGAAGTGGTTCATCAACTTCATTATAGGCTTTTAATTGAAAACCTATATTTCTAAAAACCAATGAAGCTTTAATATCATTTATATTATCAACATAAAAAAACCCAATATCAGTAGCTACTCCATACGAATTGTATTGTTCAAAAGTTGAAGTTATTAATTTTAAGTTTGCACCAAATGAAATTGGAATATTTTTAAATTTATTTGCATATCCAACAGAAAAAACAGATTCATTACCGCTAAATTCTGAAGTAAAATTGCCGTTTTCATCATAACCCATGAAATCTCCATAATTTATATAAGAAAAACCAAAATGCAGGGTGTTACCTCTGTTATCAAGTTTATAGGCGTATGCTAAAGATCCATAAGATATGTCTGAAAAATAACTAAAATAATTAATAGCCAACATATTATCCATATCCTGATTAATTGAAGAAGGATTATACAGTCCCGAAACAACATCATCATCTAATATTGTTATATTTTTACCGCCAAGCGCCAACTGTCTAGGAGAATTTGAGATATTTAAAAACTGGTACGTTGACTCTCCTGCATTTTGAGCATAATTTAAATCAATATTAAATACAGCAACAATAAAAAGGGGAAATACAATTCTTTTGAATATCATGCACTTAAAACTACTATTATGTAATTATATTATAATTTTTTTGAATTTTTAACAGGTTGATTGGTTAATGCAATCTTAATTACTTCACTCATTTCAGAAACATAATGAAATTTCAATCCTTTAATATATTTTTTATTTATCTCATTAACATCGGGCTTATTTTGATCACAAAGAATTACTTCTTTGATATTTGCTCTTTTTGCGGCAAGAATTTTTTCTTTAATACCACCAACAGGTAATACCTTACCCCTTAAAGTTATTTCACCAGTCATAGCTATTCTTGATTTTATTCTTTTTTGGGTAAACAGTGATATAAGTGATGTTAACATTGCAATTCCTGCGCTAGGACCGTCTTTTGGGGTTGCACCTTCCGGAACATGAATATGTGTATTATACTTTTCAAACACCTCAGGCTTAATATTTAATAAATCACAATTTGATTTAATATATTCAAGGGCTATGGTCGCCGATTCAGACATTACTTTACCTAAATTTCCAGTAATAGAGAGTTTTCCTTTTCCTTTTGATAATATTGATTCTATAAACAAAATATCCCCTCCTACTCTAGTCCATGCCAAACCAGTAACTACTCCTGCAATATCATTATTCTCATACTTATCTCTTGACAATCTTGCAGGGCCTAATATTTCGATTAAATCATCAGTACTAATATTAGGATTATACTGTATTTCGGTAGCAATGTTTTTTGCACAATATCTAACTATTTTAGCTATGTGTTTTTCTAAGCCTCTAACGCCTGACTCTCTCGTATAGCCATCAATAATTTTTTGCATAGTTCTAACTCCGATTTTTAAATCTTTTGAAGTAATTCCATGTTCTTTTATTTGTTTAGGGAGTAAGAATTTTTTTCCAATCTGAATTTTATCCTCAGTGGTATACCCACTTACATTAATAATTTCCATTCTATCCAATAAAGCAGGTTGAATATTAGAAAGATTATTTGAAGTAGCAACAAACATTACTTTTGAAAGATCAAATCCTTTTTCCAAATAATTATCATAAAACTCATTGTTTTGTTCAGGGTCTAAAACCTCTAACATTGCTGAAGAAGGATCACCTACATTTGAAGACGTAAGCTTATCAATTTCGTCTAAAACAAAAACCGGGTTTGCTGTTTTTGCTTTTTTAATATTTTGAATAATTCTACCAGGCATTGCACCAATATATGTTTTCCTATGTCCTCTAATTTCAGCCTCATCACGTAAACCCCCTAATGATATTCTGACATATTTTCTTCCGACTGCCTCTGCTATAGATTTACCTAAAGAAGTTTTACCCACACCAGGAGGTCCTTGTAAACATAAAATTGGAGATTTCATGTCGTTTCTAAGTTTTAGAACAGCCAAATATTCAATAATACGCTTCTTAACATCATCTAATCCAAAATGATCTCTATCTAATATTTTTTTTGCTCTATTGAGATCAAACTTATCTTTAGAATATTCATTCCATGGTAGATCTAAAATTAAGTCTAAATAATTTCTTTGAACTGAATACTCTGAGACCTGAGGATTCATTCTTTGTAATTTTGCTAATTCCTTTTCAAAATGGATCTTGATTTCATTATTCCATTTCTTGTTTTTAGATCTTTTTCTCATATCATCTAATTCAGAATCATGGCTAACACCCCCCAACTCTTCTTGAATTGTTTTCATCTGCTGATGTAAGAAAAACTCTCTCTGTTGTTGACTTAAATCGGTTTGAACTTTAGACTGAATGTCATTTTTAATTTCAAGTTTTTTGAATTCGACATTCATGTGCCTAAGTGTCTCAAGTGCTCTTTTTTGTAAATTATTAATTTCTAATAAATCTTGCTTATCCTTAACAGGTAAATTTAGGTTTGAAGAAACAAAATTTATTAAAAAAGAATTACTCTCAATATTTTTAATTGCAAAAGAAGCTTCAGAAGGAATATTAGGATTTCTTTTTATTATTTCTAAAGATAAATCCTTTATCGAATCTATAATTGCTGTAAACTCAGAGTTAGTTTTACCTGGATTTTCTTCTGGGTAATCTTTAATGTTTGAAGTTATATAAGGTTTTTCAGAAATTACTCTTTCAATTTCAAATCTTTTTTTTCCTTGAATAATCACAGTAGTATTACCGTCAGGCATTTGTAACACCTTTAATATTTTTGCAACTGTTCCAACCTTAAATATATCTTTAACTTTAGGGTCCTCAACATTCTCATCTTTTTGAGCAACAACTCCAATTAATTTATTAAAGTTATTAGCATCCTTTATTAATTTAATGGATTTGTCTCTTGAAGCAGTTATTGGAATTACTACTCCAGGAAAAAGAACAGTATTTCTTAATGAAAGTATTGGTAATGTAAGTGGTAATTCCTCTTTACTAATTTCTAATTCATCTTCAGGAGTCATTAACGGAATTAACTCAGAATTTTCATCAATATCCTGAGCTGACAAATTGTCAATATTAAATAGATTTTTTTTTGACATATAAAATATTAATTTAAAGATAAATGATTTTATATCTGTAAAATATCATAAACATCACCTATCACACTATATATATTTCAAGTACTATGCCATTAAAAATTAATCATTTGAAACCTTACTTAAAAAATAAATGGAAGGAATAAATAATAAGGAGAAAAGTAAAATCGCTAATCTTATACTTCCTGTATATAAATCCATTGTAGCATAAATTGCAGTACCTATAACAATACTTAGTTTTTGGGAAACATCATAAAAACTAAAATATGATGTTGAGTATTTCACATCAATTAATTTTGAAAATGTAGATCTAGAAAGAGATTGAATACCCCCCATTCCTAAACCAATAAATCCTGCAGCATAATAGAATTCAATTGGGGTTGTAACAAAAAAACCAAATAAACAGATTATCCCCCATAATATATTAATACCTATCAATGTATTAATATTTCCAAATCGATTAGAAATTTTCGCTCCTAAATAAGCGCCAACTGCTGCTAGTATTTGAATAACAATTATTGCAATAATTAGCCCCGTTTGCATAGTTTCTTCACTATCCCAACTGATTTCATTTAAGTCAGCACCAAAATAACTAGCTAAAAGAATAATTGTTTGTGTTGGAATTGTAAATATGAAAAATGATAATAAAAATATTTTAAGATTTTTATTCGTTTTTAATTGATTTAAAACGTTAATTAACTGATTAAATCCACTAAAAAGTGTAGTAGTTGAATATAAATTTGTTTTTTTAACATTATAGAAATTTTTACCAGGTAGATAATAGAATGAGTACTGGCTAAAAGCAAGCCACCAAATTCCTACTAAAACAAAGGATATTTTTACAGCATGTGTTTTATCACTTATGTTAAAATATTCAGGGAATTGAGTTAAAAATAAACAAAAAATTAATAAAATTATACTACCAAGATATCCTAAAGAGTATCCCTTTGCACTGGTAATATCTTGTTCGTCTACATTTGCAATATCAGGTAAATAAGAATTATAAAAGACTAAACTTCCCCAAAACCCGACTACTGCAAAAAAGTAGTATATCATTCCCAAATCAAAATTATCTAAATCAAAAGTGTATAATAAAATACAGGAGATTGAGCCTAGATAACAGAAAAACTTCATAAACAATTTTTTGTAACCTGTATGATCTGCAATTCCAGAAAGAATAGGTGATATTATGGCTAAAATTATAAAAGTAAATGAAGAAACATATCCGATAAAAGCATCATTTTCTACAGCGTTAAACCATAAAAAATCTACAGGCTCTCCCTTAGTAATACTTTTGAAATATATTGGAAAAATTGCGGTAGAAATCACCAAAGGATAAACAGAATTTGCCCAATCATAGAAGGCCCAAGCGTTTAATAATTTTTTATCACCTTTTTTATAAAATATCATTTAATTAAAATAAATTTGTAGTTCGTAGCAAAACGATATTAATATTACAATAATTTATCCATTTGCTTAAGTATTTATAGATGAAAAAAATTACAATTCTTATACTTTTACTTTTTACATCCTTAAACGTGGTTGTTTCACAAAATAAAAATTATCAAAAAGAGATAGATATGACTAAGAAAAAAGTTGAAAAAACTGATGAAGAATGGAGAAATATTCTAAATGATGAAGAATTTAGAGTGTTACGGGAAAAAGGAACTGAATATCCACATACCGGAAAATATAATCTTCATTTTGAAAATGGTGTTTATAATTGTAATGGATGTAAAACTCCTTTGTTCAATAGTGATCAGAAATTTGAGTCTGATTGTGGTTGGCCGAGCTTTGATGATGCAATTAATGGTTCAATTAAATATGTTGAGGATTATTCGCATAATATGATTAGAACTGAAATTATATGTGTAAAATGTGATGGACATTTAGGCCATGTGTTTAATGACGGACCAACAGATACAGGCAAAAGATATTGTGTTAATTCAGTTAGTATTGATTTTAATAAAAATTCAAATAAAGAATAATATGAGTAATTATGATGTAATTGTTTTAGGAAGTGGCCCTGGTGGCTATGTTACCGCTATTAGAGCATCTCAGTTGGGTTTAAAAACTGCAGTTGTTGAGAAGGAAAATTTAGGTGGTGTTTGTTTGAATTGGGGATGCATACCTACGAAGGCATTACTTAAATCAGCCCAGGTTTTTGAATATTTAAATCATGCTGAGGATTATGGTTTAAATGCCGATAATGTAAGTCAAGATTTTAAAAAAATTATTTCTAGAAGCAGAAATGTTGCATCTGGTATGAGTAAAGGTGTTACTTTTTTGATGAAAAAAAATAAAATTGACGTATTAAAAGGTTTTGGAAAAGTTAAAAAAGATAAAATTGTTTCAGTAGATGGCAACGATTATAAAACAAAACATATCATCATAGCTACTGGTGCAAAATCAAGAATTTTACCATCTATTCCGCAGGATGGTAAACAAATTATCGGATATCGTGAAGCTATGACTTTAGAAAAACAACCTAAAAGTATTACTATAGTTGGTTCAGGAGCTATTGGAATTGAGTTTGCTTACTTCTATAACAGTATTGGAACAGAAGTTACCGTTATCGAATATATGCCGAATATTGTACCTATAGAAGATTTAGATATTTCCAAAGAACTTGAAAAATCTTTTAAGAAAAAAGGAATAAAAATAATGACTTCATCTGAAGTTATTTCTGTAGAAAAAACTAAAAATAAAGTTTCTGCTAAAGTAAAAAAAGGGAATAATGAAATTAATATTGAATCTGAAATATTACTATCAGCAGTAGGGATAAAATCAAATATTGAAAATATTGGATTAGAGGATGTTGGAATAGCAGTTGATCGAGACAAAATTTTAGTTGACAAATTTTATAATACAAATATTCCTGGGTATTACGCAATTGGTGATATAGTTGCTGGTCCTGCGTTAGCACATGTAGCATCAGCTGAAGGAATACTTTGTGTGGAAAAAATTGCGGGATATAATGTAGCTCCGATAGATTATGGGAATATTCCAGGATGCACATACTGTAGTCCAGAAATTTCTAGTGTAGGACTAACCGAAAAACAAGCCATAGAAAAAGGGTACAAAATTAAAATTGGAAAATTTCCGTTTTCTGCATCAGGAAAAGCAAGTGCTTCAGGGAATAAAGAGGGTTTTGTTAAGGTTATATTTGATGAAAAATATGGAGAATGGCTTGGTTGTCACATGATTGGAGATGGAGTAACAGATATGATAGCAGAGGCTGTTTTGGGTAGAAAACTTGAAACAACAGGGACAGAAGTTTTAAAAGCTATTCATCCACATCCCACAATGTCAGAAGCTGTTATGGAGGCGGTTGCTGCAGCATACGATGAGGTTATTCATCTTTAGACTAATGCATTTAAAGCCAAATTATAAGAATTTAACCCAAAACCACAAATTACTCCTTTTACGTTTTTTGAAATTAGAGAAGTGTGTCTTATTTTTTCCCTTGAATATATATTAGAAATATGAACTTCGATAACAGGAGACTGAATAGCTGATATTGCATCGGCAATTCCAACAGAAGTATGCGTGTAAGCTGCTGCATTCAAGACTATACCATCATAGCTGAATCCCACTTCTTGAATCTTATTAATTATTTCTCCTTCGATATTTGATTGGTAATAATCTAATTCAATGGTTTTATAAAATTCTTTTAATTCCTTAAAATAATTGTCAAAAGAAACATCACCATAAATGCTAGTTTCCCTAACACCTAATAGATTTAAATTTGGACCATTGATAATGATAATTTTTTTCATATCGTAAATTTATTAAATTTAACTAAGATAAAATTATTATGAAATGGAATCATGCGATAAATGATTTTAAAGATTACTTAAAAATTGAAAGAGGCCTAAGCAAAAACTCTGTATCTAGTTATGAGAATGATTTAAAAAAGCTAAAATCTTTTCTTAATAAAGGAAATACGACAATAAAGCCGATTGATGTTACACCTGATAACGTAAAAGAATTTGTATACTTTATTTCTAAAAACGTTAAACCTAATTCTCAATCTAGAATTATTTCTGGAATTAGAAGTTTTTATGAGTATCTAATGTTTGAAAAATTAATTAAAATAAATCCTCTTTCAAATATAGAATCTCCTAAACTTCAACGAAAACTACCTAGCACCCTTTCTTTAGATGAAATCAATCTAATGATTTCAAATATCGATAAAAACAAATCTGAATCAGAAAGAAATATAGCTATAATAGAAACACTATATGGTTGCGGCTTAAGAGTAAGTGAATTAATTGAAATGAAAATATCAGACCTCTTCTTCAGTGAAGATTTTATTAAAGTTACAGGTAAAGGAAATAAACAAAGACTTGTCCCAGTTAGTTATATTAATCAAAAATGTATTAATAATTATATTTTAAATTCCCGATCAAAAAAAAATATTCAGACTAAATATTCAGACTTTTTATTTTTAAACAGAAATGGTAAGAAATTAACCAGAAATATGATATTTATTATCGTCAAGAATCTGACAAAAATTTCTGGAATCAAAAAGATAATTTCCCCTCATACTTTTAGACATTCTTTTGCTACTCATCTACTTGAAAACGGTGCAGACTTAAAAACCATACAGCAACTATTAGGACATGAAAGTATAACAACAACAGAAATATATATGCATTTAGATAATAAGGCACTTACAAATGTCATGAAGAAGTTTCATCCAAGGTCTAAATCTACTTAGCAATATTTATAGATCGTGTTTCCCTAATTACAGTTACTTTAACTTGTCCTGGATATGTCATGTCGGTTTGAATTTTTTGTGAAATTTTAAAAGACAAGTTTGATGATTCTTCGTCATTTATTTTTTCACTTTCAACTATCACCCTAAGCTCTCTGCCGGCTTGAATAGCATAAGCTTTTTCTACTCCATCAAATTCTAAGGCAATTTCTTCAAGATTCTTTAATCTTTCAATGTATGAGTCTAGAACTTGTCTTCTTGCACCTGGCCTAGCTCCAGACATGGCATCACATACTTGAATAATTGGAGAAATTAAAGAACTCATTTCAATTTCGTCATGGTGAGCTCCTATGGCATTACATACATCTGGTTTCTCTCCGTATTTTTCTGCCCATTGCATACCTAAAATTGCGTGAGGAGTCTCAATATCCTTTTCAACACTTGGAACTTTTCCAATATCGTGTAACAAACCTGCTCTTTTTGCCATTTTTGCATCTATTCCCATTTCAGAAGCCATAATTGCACATAACTTTGCAACTTCTTTAGAATGCTGAAGAAGATTCTGACCATATGATGATCTATACTTCATTCTTCCTACATATTTAATTAACTCAGGATGAAGTCCATTAATTCCTAAATCAATCACTGTTCTTTTACCTACTTCAATTATCTCTTGATCTATCTCCTTTTTAGTTTTTGTAACCACCTCCTCAATTCTTGCAGGATGAATTCTGCCATCTTTAACTAACTTATGTAAAGATATTCTAGCAATTTCTCTTCTAATAGAATCAAAACATGATAAAATTATAGCTTCTGGTGTGTCATCAACGATTATTTCAACTCCAGTAGCTGCCTCTAATGTTCTAATATTTCTTCCTTCTCTTCCAATAATTCTTCCTTTAATATCATCTGATTCTATATTAAATACAGAAACAGTATTATCGATAGTTTCTTCAGCCCCTATTCTTTGAATTGTATTTAAAATAATTTTTTTAGAATTTTCCTTAACTGTCAATTCTGCCTCTTCCATTTTTTCTTTTGCATATATCAATGCATCATTCTCTGCATCCTTTTTAAGCGACTCTAGTAGACTTTCCTTAGCCTCGGTTTCGGATAGACCTGAAATTGACTCAAGTTGCTTTATTTGTTCTTTTCTAACTCTTTCAGTTTCGACTTTCTTTTTGTCTAAAAGTGATATCTTATTTTCTACTTCTTTTAATTTTTTATCGAGATCAAGATTTAGAGACTCTTGTTTCTTTAAAGTAGATTCTACTAAGTTTTCTTTTGAAGACACCTCATGCTCTAAGGCTTTAATTTTATCTTCTCTAGAAAAAATTATTTTCTCATGCTCTGATTTAAGTTCTAAAAACTTCTCCTTTGCCTGAATAATTTTATTTTTCTTTATATTTTCACCTTTTTCATTTGCTAATTCTATAATTTTTTCTGCTTCTTTTTTTGCTTCATTTAATAATCCCACAGATTTATTCTTATTAAGAATTCTAATCACAATAATTCCTGCAAAAAAACCGACTGAAAGTGCAACTACTATACTATTTGTTATCTCCATTTTTATTTTTTTAAAAAAAAACCTACAAAAGTTATTTTTTTAAAACTCCTATGTAAAAGGTTTAGGGCTACAAGACTGATCAAAAATCTGAATTATTTCAGCACGATTTAACAACCTAAACTCACCCTTTTTAATTAATTAGCGTTGAGTTTACAAAAAAAACTAATGTAGGCAGTTCTACAATATTATATAAAGAACTTAATTCTTTTCATCAAGCATACTTATCAGATTTGTTATTTTTTCTTCTAACTCTCCAATAAAATTTTCTTCATTTAAAGAAGTTTGTTTTTTACTAGAAGCAATCTGCAAAGCACACATTGCTAATGCATCTTGCTTATCTTGAACAGAATAATTTTGTTCAAATTTTTTAATCAAATCATTTATTTGTTGAGAAGCAAGTCTTAATCCTTCTTCCTGAGATGGATTAATTGTTAAAGGGTATACCCTATTTGCAACAGAAAGTTTAATTTTTAACTTTTCACTCATAAATTAATCTGATAGTTGAGAAATACACAAATCTATTTCTCTGATAAGTGAGTTTATTTCACTTCTTGTTTCATTAATATTATTTTCACTACCTGAAATAGTATTTGCAATTTTCAAAGCTTTAAACCTATCTTCTAAAGATTTAAAATTATTTCTCACTTCATTATTTTCAATTAAAAGAGACTCATTCTTTCTTTTCAATTCGTCATTGTAATGTTTTAGATTTGAAATTTCTGAAATATTCAATTCTATTTTTTTCTCTAAGTCTAACAATAAATCTTTTAATTTATCCATAGTACAAATACCACTAAAACAAATTTAACATTCAAATTTAAATTTTCTGAGTTTTTCTCCTATAAATTACAATTATATATTATTTTAGAGTTTAAATGAGGTATTATTTATTAGCACTATTTTTTTTAATCACTTCAAGTATAAATTCACAAAACTCTGGTGAATACCCATTAGAAATACCAATCTTACTTTCTGGAACATTTGGTGAATTAAGACCTAACCATTTTCATGCTGGCATTGATATAAAAACACAAGGAACAGAAGGGTTTAAAGTTTATTCAATAGGAGATGGATATGTTAGCAGAATACAAATTACACATGGTGGATATGGCAAAGCTTTATATATAAAACATGATAACGGACAGTCATCGGTTTATGCTCATCTTCAAAAATTTTCACCTAAAATTGAAAAAATTGTTAAAGAAATTCAATATTCTAAAGAGTCATACACATTTAGAATATACCCTCCTAAAGATGACATAAGGATTTCGATAAAAGAATTAATAGGATTTACTGGAAATACTGGCAGAAGTGCTGGACCTCACCTACATTATGAGTTAAGAGATAAACAAGATAGACCGATTAACCCCTTTAAATTTAAAAATTATGTGATTGAAGACAGCATACCACCTGTTCTTCTAGGTCTGTATTACAAAGATTTATCAGAACAAACCAATTTCAAAAAAATTAAAACAAAAAAAATAAATAATAATCTCTTTATTTCTGACACTTTATATATTAATGGCTTAATCGGTTTTGGAGTAAATGCATATGATAGAATGAATAATACCTGGAATAAAATGGGATTAACCAATATTAAAGCAAATATTGATGGAAATAAAGTTTTTAGTATGAATCTAAACTCTTTTTCATATGATGAATGGAGGCATATTAATACATTCATTGATTACGCCTCTTATAAAAACAAAAAAATTAGAATTCAAAAACTTTATATTGAGGAGTATAATCCATTAAGTATGTACAACAGATCATTAGGGAATGGAATTATTAATGTTACAGAAAGTGTCAAAAGGAACTTATACAATATTAAATTATATGATTACAACCAGAACTATACTGAAATATTAATCCCCATCAAATGGAAGAAAAAAGTTAATAGTAATTATGCAAATTATAGTATCCAAAACCAGTATTTAATTAATACCGATAGCATATATCATTTCAATTTTCAAAATTCGTCTGTAAAAATTGGGGAAAACACCTTTTATAAGAATATAAATATTCAAATTAATGAAAAGGGTGACCTCTTATTTATTGATAAAGATTCAATCCCTTTGCTTAAAGAAATTACAATTAAATTTAATGTTAATCGTTATAAAGATTCAATAAGTGAAAAAGCATATATTGCTAAGATTCAGGAAGAAAATAAATCATCATTTATTTCAAGTAATTTAAAAAATAATGAAATTATAGCTAAAATTAGTAACCTTGGAACTTATAAAATAAAAATTGATTCCATTACTCCTGATATAAGAGTAGTTGGATTAATTGACAATCAATGGATTTCTAAAAGAAAAAAATTAGAAATAAAAATAAATGATTCTGAATCAGGTATTAAAAGATACAGGGGAACGATTAACGATAATTGGATATTATTAGAATATAATCCTAGTAAAGGGATATTAACTTACGATTTTAATGATCGAGTTAATTCAAAGGATAAAGAAAATAAATTAAGAATTGAAATATCCGATAATGTCGGAAACACCAAAGTCTTGAATAAAGTATTTTTTAGAGAAATTAAAAAATGAGAAAAATTATATTGTTTTTGATTTATATGCTTTTTCAAACATCTTATTCACAAGATGCAATAATAACTGGTTTAATTTTAAATGAACAAAATTTTCCAATTAAAGATGTTAATATTCAATATGGTAATAATGGAACAATAAGTGATGTCAATGGCTACTATAGTTTAACAGTGAATTCTGGTCAAAAAATTGAAATTACTTTCACACATATTAATCATAAAAAACTCAAAATCTTTATTGAACTATCAAAAAATGAAATATTGGAATTCAATCCTGTATTAAACACACAGTTTGAACAAATTTCAGAGGTGATATTAAATTCAACAAAAAGAAAAGAATTAAAATCTATTCAAAATATTTCACCTGAAAAATTAAGAGACATTAAAGGAATACAACCTGGAATTGAAAACATTTTAAAAACTCTACCTGGAGTTAGTATTAATAATGAAATGAGTACTCAATACTCTGTTAGAGGTGGAAATTTTGATGAAAATCTTGTTTATGTTAACGGAATAGAAATATATCGACCATTTTTAATCCGCTCTGGACAACAGGAAGGACTTAGTTTCATAAACTCTGATATGATAAAGAATATCAAATTTTCTTCTGGTGGGTTTGAAGCAATTTATGGAGATAAAATGTCATCTGTTCTTGATATTCAATACAAGAAGCCAGCATCGAACAAATATAAATTTAATAGTAGTTTATTAGGAGGAAGTATTACTGCTGAAAATATTTCAAAAAATAAACTGATATCTAACATCTTTGGAATCAGATTTAGAGACAATAGTTTATTAGTAAATTCAAAAGAGACAAAAACTACTTTTAATCCTTCTTTTTTTGATATACAGAACCATTTGAGCTTGGACATCTCATCTAATCTTAAGTTGTCGAGTATTTTTAATTACTCTCTTAATAAATACAATTTTAAACCAATTAATAGACAAACTAATTTCGGTACTCTAGATGATCCGCTAGCCCTTATTATTTTTTATGATGGTGAAGAGAAAGATAGATATGCTACATTTTTCAATTCAATTTCATTAGAATATTCACCAAATCAGCGAGACACATATTCTTTAAATAGCTCTTATTACAGTACTGTTGAAAAAGAATATTTTGATATTCTAGCTCAATATAATTTAGCTGAAGTAAATAGCAATATTGGAAGTGAAGATTTAGGAGAGATAGAATTTAGTCAAGGAGTTGGGAGTCAATTAAATCATGCTAGAAATGATTTAAATGCACAAATTTTTAATATTGAGTCAAAAATTAAATTAATTAGAAATAAAAACGAACTAAACTTCTCCCTAAAATTATCATCAGAAAAAATTAATGACAGAATAGTTGAATGGGAAGTTATTGACTCGGCAGGATACCTAATAGACCCCCCTTTTTTAACAGATATTTCTGAACAACCATATGAGTCTAATGAAGGTCCAATAGTCCCCTTCCAAAACTTAAGATCTACTACTGAATCTAAAATAAATAGAATTCAATTATATAGTCAATGGGAAAATGAAAGTTATATAAATGACAATAAAATATACTATAATTTAGGTTTGAGATTACATAACTGGTCTATTGATTCTAATGATAATTTAATAGTTGATAATAAGAGTAAGACTGTAATTAGTCCAAGGATTCAGTTAGGATTTGTACCAAATTGGAATCCTAAAATGATATTTAACTTAAAGTATGGCATATATCATCAGCCACCCTTCTACAAAGAACTCAGAAATTACTTGGGTCTGATAAACCCTGATTTAAAAGCACAAAAATCTACGCATTATGTATTATCAAATGAATATAAATTTGATTTATGGAATAGACCTTTTAGGTTAAATTCAGAATTATATTATAAAGATTTAGAAAATATAAATCCATATACTCTGGATAATGTAAGAATTAGATACATGGCTGAAAATAATGCTTTTGGATATGCATATGGATTAGATGTTAGATTAAATGGTGAGTTTGTAAAAGGTACTGAATCTTGGTTTAGCTTTGGATATTTAAAAACTGAGGAGAATATCGATAATAGAGGTTATATTTCAAGACCTACTGATCAGAGACTAAAATTTGGTATTCTTTTTCAAGATTATGTTCCTAATATGCCAAATCTAAAAATGTATATTAATTTAATATATAATACTGGATTACCAGGTGGTTCACCAAGCTATGCGGATTCTTATCAATATCAAAATCGTTTACCAGATTATAAGAGAGCTGATATTGGGATTATGTATTTAATAAAAGATGCTAAAAAGCTATTTAAAATTGATGAACTTTCTGTTGGATTAGAAATATTTAATATGTTTAATATTCAAAACACAATTACTAATACATGGGTGAGAGATGTCTATTCAAAAAGACAATACAGTATTCCTAACTACTTAACTCCAAGAATATTTAATCTTAACATGGATATTAAATTTTAATTTGCTAATTCGTTAATTTGACTGATTACAAAGTCTATTTCATCTTTTGTATTATATATACTAAAAGAAAATCTTAAAGATACTTTATCATTATCTATATTATCTTGAATTTCCCTGAGAACATGAGAGCCTGTTTCACTTCCACTCTGACATGCACTTCCCTTGGAGCATGCAATACCCTTCATATCTAACTTAAACATGAATAACCCCCCTGTTTTACGTTTAACAGGAAGTAAGACGTTAACTAGAGTATATGTAGAACTAGTTAGATCAGCTGAATTTCCGTTAAACTTTACATTTTTAATTTTATTTTCTATCTCATCAATAAAATAAGTTTTTAAACCAGTTATATATTTTTTTTCAGCTGCTAAATTCTTAATTGAAATTTTAAGTGCTTCCGACATACCAACAATGTTGTGTACAGATTCCGTACCAGCTCGAAGTCCTTTCTCTTGCATTCCACCTGTAATATACGGTCCTAAATTTGAGTTTTGTCTTACAAAAGCAAATCCTACTCCTTTTGGGCCATGAAATTTGTGAGCACTAGCAACAAAAAAATCAACTTTAATTTTTTCAAAATCTAAATCATAATGACCAACAGATTGAACTGTATCACTATGAAATAGAGCATCATAAGTTTTACAAATATCTGCTACAGCATTGATATCAGTTATATTTCCAATTTCATTATTAATATGCATTAGACTTACGAGAGTTTTATCAGTTGTTTCTTTTAATATATACTTTAAATCGTCAAGATTAATATCACCATTTTCAAAAACTTCAACATAAGAAACTTTAATGTTTTTAGATAATAATAGATTGTCAATTGTATGAGTTACTGCATGATGTTCTATTTTAGAAGATACTATATGAGTGACTCCTAGATTATTTACACAATTTCTAATTATCATATTATCACCTTCTGTACCACCAGATGTAAAAATAATCTCAGAAGATTTTACATTTAATATATCAGCAATTTCTTTTCTTGATAATTCAACTAAAGCTTTTGATGACCTCCCATAACTATGTGTAGATGAAGGATTTCCGTATTCATTTTGAATAACTAAAGAAATAGAATCAGCAACTTCTTTTCTTACCTTTGTAGTAGCGGCATTATCTAAATATATTGTTGACATAAAATACGGTTAGTATCACTAATTTATTAATTATTACTCAAATTCTTTAAGAGATTTAATAATTATATCAATGCAGTGGTTTAAATCCAATTTGTTAATAATTAACGGAGGAGCAAATCTTATAATATTTCCATGAGTAGGTTTTGCAAGTAATCCGTTTTCAGCCATTTTCAAACACATATTCCAAGCAATATCACTGTTCTCTTCGTCTTTTATAACAATTGCATTTAACAAACCTTTTCCTCTTATTTTTTCTACAATATTACTTTTATCTATGTATAATTGAAGTTTTTCTCTAAAAATTACACCCATTTTTTCAGCATTTAAATCTAATTTTTCATCCTTAATTACATTTAGTGCTGCTATCGCAACCTTGCAAGCAACAGGGTTACCTCCAAAAGTTGAACCATGTTCACCAGGCTGAATTGTTAACATTACTTCGTTAGATGCTAATATTGCAGAAACTGGAAAAACTCCTCCTGAAAGAGCTTTTCCAAGAATTAAAATATCTGGCTTAAAACCATGATGATCACAGCAAATCATTTTTCCAGTTCTACCAATGCCAGTTTGAACCTCATCTGCTATGAATAATACATTTGATTCTTTACACAATTCGTATGCATCTTTTAGGTAATTATCATCAGGCACAACTACCCCTGCCTCACCCTGAATAGGTTCAACCATAAAAGCAGCTACATTCGGGTCTTTTAAGGACTCCTTAAGAGCATCTAAATCGTTGTACGGGATGATTTCATAGCCCGGCATAAATGGACCAAAACCTTTAGTACTAGTTGGGTCGGTAGATGATGATATTGCCCCAAGTGTTCTACCCCAAAAATTACCTTCAACAAATATGATTTTTGCAGAATTATTAGGTATCTTTTTTACTTCATACGCCCATTTCCTAGCTAATTTAACCGCAGTTTCACCACCTTCTACTCCTGTGTTCATCGGCAAAACCTTATCATAACCAAAGAATTTAGTTATAAACTGCTCATAGTGACCTAAAACATTATTATGAAAAGCTCTTGAAGTTAATGTCAATTGTTGTGACTGATTTATCAATGCCGAAACTATTTTCGGATGACAATGCCCTTGATTAACCGCAGAGTATGCAGATAAAAAATCATAATATTTTTCCCCTTCTACATCCCACAAAAAAACACCCTCACCCCTTTCTAAAACAACAGGCAAAGGATGATAATTATGTGCACCAAATTCATATTCTAAATCAATAATATTTTTAGACGTTAACATTCTTTTATAATTTTTATAAGTTTTATTTTAGCTCAAATTTATGAATTATATTTTGTAATACTTTATCTATATTTTGGGAAGAAGAAAAAAAAATATTGTTTTAGAAAAGATTAAACTTACCGGAGCTGGATCATTAGGAAAAGTGATTGCTAAATCATCTGGTGAAAAGATAATTTTTACCAAAAATGGAGTACCTGGAGATATAGTTGATATCAGAGTTAAAAGGAAAAGAAAATCTTATATTGAAGGAGATATAATTAAAATACATAAACATTCAACTAAGAGAGACAAACCAAAATGTTCTCATTTTGAACTTTGCGGGGGTTGTAGCTGGCAAAATATGAAGTATGAAAATCAGATTATATATAAAGAAAATGAGGTTTTAGAAAATTTTAAGAGAATCTCTAAAATTATTCCTGAAAAAAAATTACCCATTATTAAATCTGATAAAAAATATTATTACAGAAACAAGATGGAGTTTTCTTTTAGTAATTCAAGATGGATAACTAAACAAGAGATAAACTCAAAAGAAGAAATTATTGATAAAAATGCGTTAGGCTTTCACAAATCAGGAATGTGGAGTAAAGTTATAGATATCGATAAATGTTTTTTACAAACTAACATTTCAAACAAAATAAGAAACTTTATTAAGCATAAAGCCCTGGAATTAAATTTAAAGTTCTTTGATTTGGTAAAGCAAAACGGCGATTTAAGAAATTTGATGATTAGAACAACAACCACAAAAGAAATAATGGTTTTGATACAATTCTTTAATTATTCGAAAAATGCTAAAAACTTATTGATGTCATTAAAGCAAAATTTTAATGAAATCACATCAATAATGTATGTTATTAACAAAAAAAGAAATGATACAATATATGATTTAAAACCACTCTGTTTTAGCGGAAATACTTTCATTGAAGAAAAAATTGATGGACTTTCATTTAGAATTTCAGCTAAATCTTTTTTTCAAACAAATTCATTCCAAACAAACAAGCTTTATAACATAGTTAAAAGACTTGCAAAACTAAAAGAAAATGATGTAGTATATGACCTTTATTGTGGAACCGGAACGATTTCTTTATTTCTTTCTAAAAATGTTAAGAAAATAATAGGAATAGAGACTGTTGAAGAAGCTGTATCTTCTGCAAAATCTAATGCTAAAATTAACAACATTTCTAATTGTGAATTTATTTGTGGTGATGTAAAAGATATTATAAATAAACCCATAAAAGGATATGAACATCCCGATATAATTATTGTTGACCCTCCTAGAAACGGATTAGAAAAATCTGTTATTGAATCAATTACAAAGCTTTCTCCTAAGAAAATAATTTATGTTAGCTGCAATAGTTCAACTCAAGCAAGAGATATTAATGAGTTTAAAAATTTGTATAAATTAAAAGTATCTCAAGCAATTGATATGTTCCCTCAGACTTATCATGTTGAAAATGTTGTACTTTTAGATAAAATTTAGAGATGAATAAGTGTTATTGGATATTCCCTTTATTATTAACATTACTTTATTGTGAAAGTGATGACATTTGCCCTGAAACAACCCCTACCACACCTAGAATAATAATAACATTTTATGATATTAATAACCCAGACGAAAAAAAGACAGTAGAAAGTCTTGCAGTTTATGCAATAAAAAACAACCAAATGAATATCATTAACGATATTTACGGAATTAATACAGATTCAATCGCAATTCCCTTAAGAGATGATGAGGCATTTTCAAATTTCAAATTTTATAAGGATTTTGACGATTTAGACGGTAATCCAAGCGGAATTGAAGATAACATATATATTGATTATGAAATAAGCAGCATATTTATTTCTAGGGCTTGTGGATTCATAAACAATTACAACCTATTGAACTTCTTACAACAAGATACAGGGTGGATTTTAGATAACCTCATTTTAACTGACTCAATAACTAACGAAAATCAAGCACATGTTAAGATTCTACATTAGTTTATTTTTCTTATTTGTAGTCTCAATTGGTTATGCTAAAACCCAAAATAACGACACTATAGAGAAATTTGGCATAAGAGCCGGTGTTGACTTAAATAAAATAATTAAATCCGCTACAAGTGAAGATTATAAGGGCTTATCTATTAATGCTGATATTCGAATTAAGGAGTCATTATATATTTTTTCTGAATTAGGAAATGAAGAAAAAAAAATAAACACCTATTACCTAAATTCTAATATAAAGGGCACTTATTTAAAAGTTGGTCTAAATTTTAAATTAAATAATGATATAAGATCTGAAAATATTGTTTACTCTGGTTTTAACATTGGCTACAGTAACTTTGAACAAACAATAAATAACTTTACAATATATAACACGAATAGCTCTACATGGGGAGAAGCAACAAGTTATGATTCTATAGCTTTATCAAAATTAAACGCATTATGGTTTGAATTTGTTTTTGGCTTGAAAACTGAAATTTTCAACAATCTTTTTCTAGGATTTGAATTACAACTAAAGAGTGTTGTAAAACAGAAAATTAAAAATGATATTTCTAATTTTTACATTCCTGGATTTAATCGAACTTATGATAGCTCAAAACTCGGAGCAGGTTTTAACTATACTATTTCCTATTTAATTCCTGTAGTTAAAAAATAACATCAGTTCTTTGTTTTCTTGCTACCAGGATAAATTTTATAATTTAAAAGTCTAGATTCTAAATTAGCATTAAACAATTTTATTTTTTTATCCGACCTTAAACCTATGGATTTGATAGCCTCTAGATTAGCTGTAATTATCCACACATCAGAAAATTGATAATTATTTTTCAAAGTGTCACCAATTTGCCCGTATAGAACTTTTACATCACTTGAAATCCTCTTATCATAAGGTGGGTTAATAATCATATGTAAATGGTCACTATCAACTTTTTTAGATTTTAAAAAATCCTTTTTAATAACCTCAATATCAATATCTAAATCACTTATTTCAATGTTTTTTTCAGCCTTTTTTATCATTGTAGTTGATATATCAAAACCATATAATTTATAATTAAAATCGACTTCTTTATCTCTTACTGAATCTTCTATTTTTTCAAATAAAGCATCATCCCAATCTTTCCATTTTTCAAAAGCGAAGGAAAGTCTATTTAAATTAGGTGCGATGTTTTTAGCTATCATAGCGGCTTCAATAAGAATAGTCCCAGTACCACACATAGGGTCTAATAAATCAGACTCTTTATCCCAATTAGACATCAGGACAATCCCAGCTGCTAACACCTCATTTAATGGTGCGGCAGAATTATATTTTTTATAACCTCTTTTATGTAAAGACTCCCCTGAACTATCTAAAGATATAGTACAATAATTTTTATTAATATGGATTTCAATTCTTAACTCGGGATTAAAAGAATTTATACTAGGTCTCCCATTATATTTATCTCTAAATCTATCTACGATTGCATCTTTAGCTTTTAAGGAAGTATATTTAGAGTTATTAAAAATCTTTGAATGAAAAACTACTGAATTTATAAGAAAGGAAGAAGTGTAATCTATAAAATTTTCCCATTGAATCTTATAAATCTTTTGATAATACTCATCAATATCTTTAAATTTAAACTCGGCTATTGGTTTTAAAATTTTTAAAGCAGTTCTTAAACTTAAATTAGACTTATACATAAAACCTTTATCCCCATAAAAACTCACATTTCTTAAACCTTTTTTTATTTTTTGAGCACCTAACTTTAATAACTCTTCTGATAAAACATCCTCAAATCCATAAAATGTTTTCGCAATCATTTTAAAATTCTCATCCATTGTCAACTTTTTTATTTTTTTTCAGCCCAAATATTTTTTAATTCAAATAAATCATATGAAATATATGGCTTGTTATATTCTATAACTTTGTCTCTTATCCCGCGCTGCAATATATCCTCTATATAGTAATCAGTAATATCATTTTCCGGGTTAAATTCTATTTTTAAATTCATATTAAAAAACTTTGCTGTAGTATTATATATGAATGCTCTAATCCCGTTTCGTAATCTTTTTATTAAATTATAAGTTGATATACCTGTTTGCCTATGAATTAACTTTATTAATATTTGACCTTCAGACTGAGTTAATTTACTCAACTCAGGTGTTAATTCATTTTCTAAAAATTTCTGCACCATTTTAGTGTATCTTTTTCTCTGCCTCTTAGTTTTTATACTTAACAATCTTTCATTAAGACTATTTAATCTGTTAGATGCCATTACAGAATAAGGATAAACTTTTATTGTTTTCCGTTTTAAAATTAAATATTTTCTTATTTCTTCTGAATTTTTAAACGGCCTTTTAGGTAATAACAAAACCTCATTTAAACTAATTGACCCCCTAACTATAGTATCACCTGATATCTTTATATAATCTGATATTGAATCATTTACTGTATTTTGTGAGTAAATAATTGCAGGTAATAATAAAATAATATAGTATAGAGTTAGTTTCAATTAAAAAAAATATTTAATAATTGATAAAATTATATATAATAAATAAGGAAATCATTATTATTTTTACATATATAAAATATAAAATCAAAAGACATGAGTGGCAAAAGCATATTAAATAAAAAATCGATGAAATTCCTTGAGGAATATTTAAATAATGCATCTCCTACAGGTTATGAATGGGAAGGTCAAAAAATTTGGATGGACTATTTAAAACCCTATGCTGATGATTTTATAACAGATACTTACGGATCTGCTGTAGCAGTAATTAATCCCGAACACAAATATAAAGTTGTAATTGAAGGGCATTCTGACGAAATATCATGGTATGTTAATTATATTTCAGACAAAGGATTAATATCTGTCATTAGAAACGGAGGAAGTGACCATCAAATAGCGCCAAGTAAAATTGTTAATATACATACTGATAAAGGTATAGTTAAAGGAGTATTCGGATGGCCTGCAATACACACAAGACTTGCAACTAAAGAAGAAACTCCAAAACTAGATAATATATTTATAGATGTAGGTTGTAAAACTAAGAAAGAAGTTGAAAAATTAGGTGTTCACGTGGGATGTGTTATAACTTATCCTGATACCTTCCATATCTTAAACAAGGATAATTTTGTTTGTAGAGCACTTGACAATAGAATTGGAGGTTTTATGATTGCTGAAGTTGCAAGATTAATTAAAGAAAATAAGAAAAAGCTACCTTTTGGACTCTACGTAACTAATTCTGTTCAAGAAGAAGTGGGATTAAGAGGTGCTGAAATGATAACCCAGACAATTAAACCTAATGTTGCAATAGTGACAGATGTTACACACGACACCACTACCCCGATGATTAATCAAAAAAAGCAAGGGTATTGTGAGTTAAACAAAGGACCTGTTGTAACATATGCACCTGCAGTTCAACAAAAATTAAGAGATTTAATATTGGATACTGCTAAGAAAAATAAAATACCTTTTCAAAGAGCCGCATCTAGCAGGTATACAGGCACCGACACTGACGCATTTGCATACAGCAATGGAGGAGTTCCATCTGCATTGATTTCACTTCCTTTAAGATATATGCATACAACTGTAGAAATGGTACATAGAAATGATGTTGAAAATGTAATCAAATTGATATATAATTCAATTTTAAATATTAAATCTGGTGAAGATTTTAGTTATTTTAAATAAACTAAAAGATTAAAAAATTAAATTGACTATATAGAATTATCTTTAATTTCTTGAACTATTTCAGGATTTAAAAGAGTACTAATATCTCCTAAATCATCATATTGTTTAGATGCTATTTTTCTTAAAATACGTCGCATTATTTTACCGGATCTGGTTTTAGGTAAACCACTTGTAAATTGAATTTTATCTAATTTAGCAATCGGCCCAATTTTATTAGAAATTAGATTATTTATTTCTTTTCTAATTAATTTTTCATCATTTATCTCGTCTTTTGATGTAACAAAACCGTATAAAGCATTTCCTTTAATATCGTGAGGAAAACCAACAATTGCTGATTCTGCTACTTTTTTATGCTCATTTATAGCATCTTCAATTGGAGCTGTACCTAAATTATGACCTGAAACAATAATAACATCATCTACCCTTCCAGTAATTCTAAAATTACCCTCATCATCCTTAAAAGCACCATCACCAGTAAAATACATATTGTCATATGCGGAAAAATATGTATTAATATATCTTTCGTGATTTCCCCAGATGGTTCTTGCAATTGATGGCCATGGATATTTGATACATAGCTTCCCTACAATATTAGCTTCATTTAATTCATCTCCACTATCATCTATTAAAATTGGCTGAATACCAATAAATGGCTTAGTTGCAAAAGTTGGTTTATCAGGAATAACATTAGGAATCGATGAAATTAAAATTCCTCCTGTTTCTGTTTGCCACCATGTATCAACAATAGGACATTTATTTTTTCCAATATTATTATCATACCATTCCCATGCTTCTTCGTTAATTGGCTCACCTACAGTTCCAAGGACTTTTAAAGATTTTAATGAGGCGTCTTTAAGAAAATCATCACCTTGTTTTGCTAAACCCCTAATCGCTGTTGGAGCTGTATAAAATTGATTTACCTTATACTTATCGACTATCTGCCAAAATCGACTAAAATCAGGATAACTTGGAACACCTTCAAACATTAATGTTGTTGCTCCATTTGATAATGGACCGTATAAAATATAACTATGACCTGTTATCCATCCTATATCAGCTGTACACCAATAAACATCCTCAGGTTGATATTGAAATATATTTTTAAATGTATAAGAAGTATAAACCATATATCCGGCACATGTATGTACCATACCTTTAGGTTTACCTGTTGAACCTGATGTGTATAAAATAAATAATGGGTCTTCAGCATCCATAATTTCAGGTTCACATACATCGTTAACAGAATCTATTAAATCATTTAAAAGATAATCCCTCTCATGTTTGAGATTCATCGACTCATTAGTTCTCTTAACAACCAAAACTTTTTGTTTTGTTTCACAAATTTCAAGAGCATCATCAACAATTTGCTTTAAGTTTAATATTTTATCTCCTCTATACGACCCATCAGATGTTATAATTAAACTACTTTCACAATCATCAATTCTTGTAGCAAGCGCATTTGAAGAAAAACCAGCAAATACAACTGAATGTATTGCTCCAATTCTAGCACATGCTAAAACAGAAAAAGCCAATTCAGGGATCATAGGTAAATAAATACAAACTCTATCCCCCTTTTTAACACCCATCGACTTCAAAACATTAGCCATTTTACAAACCTCGACCAATAATTCTGAATATGAGTATGATTTATGTTTTTCATTTGGATTATTTGGTTCAAAAATAATTGCTGTTTTTTGTGGATTCTTAATCACATGTCTGTCTAAACAATTGACTGTTATGTTTAATTTTGCATCCTTAAACCATGAAATTTTAGCCTTTTTAAAATCCCAATCAACAACTTTGGACCATTTTTTATTCCAAACAAAATTATTGGAGGCTAATTTATCCCAAAATTTTTCAGGTGATTGGGTAGAAGAATTATATAATTCTAAGTACTTTTTATTTGAATCAATTGTATAGTTATTCATATTCAGGTGTTCTAATATTATCAACAATATCTTTAATGTTTTCAGGAGTTGGTGAGGTAAAATTCATCACTAAAAATGAAACAATAAAATTGAGTAACATAGCAACAGCACCAAATCCTTCTGGCGATATACCAAACCAATAATCCTCAACATCACCCCCTCCAAAAAAATCAAATTTAAATTTCAACATATAGAATAGCATTAAACCTATACCAGCTAACATCCCGGCAATTGCTCCTTCCCTATTCATCTTTTTATAAAAAATACCCATAACTATTGCTGGGAAAAATGATGCTGCTGCTAATCCAAAAGCTAAAGCAACAACAGCAGCTACAAAGCCCGGGGGATTAATACCAAAATATCCTGCAATACATACTGCAAAAAAAGCAGATATTCTTGCAGCAATCAATTCACCCTTATCAGTTATTTCAGGATATATCACTCTTTTAATTAAATCATGAGACACTGATGCTGAGATAACTAATAACAGACCGGCAGCAGTAGATAGAGCTGCGGCTAAACCTCCAGCAGCTACAAGTGCTACAACCCAATTTGGAAGATTAGCTATTTCAGGATTTGCTAAAACCATTATATCACGATCCACATACAATTCATTGGAATGATTATTTGAATAACCAATCATTCCATCATTATTCAAATCTTCAAATTTTATCAAACCCGTATTTTCCCATTTCTTAAACCATTGAGGAATATCAGAATATGATTTATTTGAGATTGTTTCTAATAGATTAGTTCTAGCAAAAGCTGCTACAGCTGGAGCTGTTGTATAGAGAATCGCTATTAATAACAGTGCTATACCAGCAGATTTTCTTGCATCTGAAACTCTTTTAACAGTGAAAAACCTAACTATAACATGAGGTAAACCAGCAGTTCCAACCATTAAAGCAAATGTAATTGCAAAAATATCAATCAAAGGTTTTGTGTTTTCCGTATATTCATTAAAACCTAACTCAACGTTAAGATTATCAAGCTTATCTAATAAATACATAGATGACCCGTCACTTAACTGACTTCCAAATCCGAATTGAGGAATCGGATTACCGGTCATTTGTATTGAAATAAAAATTGCAGGCACCATAAAAGCAAAAATTAAGACACAGTATTGTGCCACCTGAGTATAGGTTATCCCCTTCATACCACCTAAAACAGCATAAAAAAGAACTATCAGCATTCCTATAACTACTCCTGTATTTATATCTACTTCGAGAAATCTTGAAAAAACAATTCCAACACCTCTCATTTGACCAGCAACATAAGTGAAAGAAACTAATAATGCACAAAACACAGCCACCAGCCTTGCATTATTAGAATAATATCTCTCCCCTATAAAATCAGGAACAGTGAATTTGCCAAATTTTCTTAAATATGGTGCTAATAAAAGAGCTAACAAAACATAACCTCCTGTCCAACCCATCAAGTATACAGCTCCATCATATCCAGCAAATGAAATAATTCCAGCCATTGAAATAAATGAAGCTGCACTCATCCAATCAGCAGCAGTTGCCATTCCGTTAGCCCATGCACCAACTCCACCACCGGCAACATAAAATTCTTTTGTTGATTGAACTCGTGACCAAATTGCAATTCCTATGTAAACTGAAAAAGTAATTCCAACAATTATATATGTCCAGGTTTGAATACTCATATTTTATTTTTTATATCCGTATTTTTTATCTAGATTATTCATCAATCTTACATAAATAAAGATCAATAAAACAAAAACATAAATTGAACCTTGCTGAGCAAACCAGAATCCAAGCTTGAATCCAGCAAATGAAAATTCATTTAAAAAATCTTTTAAAATTATCCCAAACAAAAAAGAGAAAGTAAACCAAAATAAAAGAAGTACAATAACGTACTTTATGTTAGTTTCCCAATAAGATTTTAAATTATTTTTTGATTTCATAATTATTTAGTTTTTCTAAAACTTTTGGAGCTAAAATTAGCGTAGCAATCATGGTTGGTATTGCCATCAATGCGAAAAATGTGTCAATTAGATTAATCATCATAGACAATGACGTCGTAGCACCAAGCATTATACTAATTATATAAATGTAATTATATTTTTTTTTGTTTTTAGCTCCAATTATAAATGATAAGCATTTAGTTCCATAGTATGAATAAGAAAACAAAGAGGAAATACTAAAAACAAAAACACAAATTAACAAAATATAATTTCCGTAAAAAGAGAATGAAGACTCAAAAGCAGCTGCGGTTAAAGAAACACCATCAACATCTAATTTCCATGCATCTGTAACTAAAATTGCTAAAGCTGTTAGAGTACAAACCAATAATGTGTCTATGGCAGGTCCCAGCATGGCTACCAATCCTTCTTTTATTGGATTGTTAGTTTTAGCTGCGCCATGTGCCATTGGAGCCATTCCTATTCCTGCTTCGTTTGAAAAAGCTCCTCGTCTAATACCTAATATTATTAAAGCACCTAAAACACCACCTAAAGCTGAATTACCATCGTAATAATCTGCATGAAATGCATCGTAAAATATTAAATAAATGTAGTTTGGAATTTTATCATAATGTATTACTAAAATTACTAGTACCATAATCATATAAACTCCAACCATAAAAGGAACTAATTTAGCAGAAACCCTACTTATTCTTTTTAAACCACCAAGAATAACAATTGAAGTTATAATTATTAATATCATCCCAATTATAAAGTTTGAAAAAAGACTTATTTGGACTCCATTTGGAACTAAAATTATATCATTAACGGCTTGTGTTAACTGATTTACATTGAATACAGGTAAAGCTCCAACCATACCACAAAAACTAAAGAAAATAGCTAAAGGAAACCATTTATCCCCTAATCCGTTAACAATAAAATACATTGGGCCACCTTGTTTATTTCCCTGAGAATCAACACCTCTGTACATTACAGCTAAAGATGCCGTAAAGAACTTTGTTGACATTCCAATTATGCCACTAATCCACATCCAAAAGATTGCACCAGGACCCCCAATTGAAATTGCTACTGCTACTCCAGCAATATTACCCATACCTACTGTTGCTGAAAGGGCAGTTGTTAAAGCTTGGAAATGACTTATTTCTCCATCAGAATGCTTATCATTAAATTTTCCTCTTATTATATCAATAGCATGAAAAAAATATCTGAAAGGCTTAAATTTTGAGATAACTAAAAGATAAAAACCTCCTCCAATTAAAATTATAAGTAAAGGGTATCCCCATACAAATGATGAAATTTCAGAAATTAATTTTTCAATGTTCAAAATATTGCTTTAAAAAGTTTTCTGTATTTGTATATATTCTTTGGTGGATATTTTGAGGATTAGATTTAACAAATTCATCGGAAGTAATATTCTCATATAACTCGATATACCTTTCTGAAACAGATTTGATATAATCATCTGACATATTAGGCACTGATTGGCCTTTAAGACCTTGGAAATTATTTTGTATTAGCCATTGCCTAACAAATTCCTTTGATAATTGTTTTTGAGGTAGATTATTATTTTGTCTTTGCATATATCCTTCCTTGTAAAAATATCTTGATGAATCTGGAGTATGAATTTCATCAATAAGAACTATTTCACCATTTTTTGTCTTACCAAACTCGTATTTTGTATCAACAAGAATTAAACCTCTACTATCGGCTAATTTAGATCCTCTTTTAAAAAGTAAGTTTGTATAATTTTCAAGAATCTCATAATCTTCAGTTGATACAATTCCTTTGGAAATAATTTCTTCTTTACTTATATCTTCATCGTGATTACCAAAATCTGCTTTAGTAGCTGGTGTTATTATAGGATCGGGGAATTTGTCATTCTCCCTCATTCCATCTGGCATTTCAGCACCACATAAAATTCTTTTTCCTTTTTTATATTCTCTGTTAGCATGACCAGACAAATAGCCTCTAATAACCATTTCAACTTTAAATGGCACACATAAATGACCTACTGATACGTTTGGATCAGGACTGTTAATTAACCAATTTGGAACTAATTCAGATGTTTCATTCATCATTTTAACAGCAATCTGATTTAAAATTTGACCCTTAAAAGGAATTCCTTTAGGCATTACCACGTCGAAAGCAGATATTCTATCAGATGCTACCATTACAACAATATCATTCTGAAGATAATAGACATCTCTAACTTTTCCTTTGTAGACATTAATCAATTTTGAAAATTTAAAATCAGATTTAGTAATTGTTTCCAGCATTTCTAATTATTGTTTTCGATGTTTCTATAAGCATCAACAATTTTTTTTACAAGTTTATTCCTAATTACATCCGATTCATCTAAATGTACAATACCGACCCCATTTGTATTCTTTAGAATAAGAATAGCCTCTTTGATACCAGAAATAGCATTTCTCGGTAAATCAACCTGACCAGGATCACCAGTTATAATAAATTTTGCATTTTTTCCCATTCTAGTTAAGAACATCTTCATTTGTGAGTGAGTAGTATTTTGTCCTTCATCTAAAATTACAAAAGCATTATCTAATGTCCTCCCTCTCATGAAAGCTAGTGGTGCAATTTGAATCACCTCATCTTCTAAGTATTTTTTTAATTTTTCTGACGGAATCATGTCCTTTAGTGCATCATATAGAGGCTGCATATATGGATCAAGTTTTTCTTTTAAGTCACCAGGTAAAAAACCTAAATTTTCACCAGCTTCAATCGCAGGTCTTGTTAATATGATTTTTTTTACAGCTTTATTCTTTAAAGCTTTTACAGCTAATGCAATTCCTGTATATGTCTTACCAGTTCCAGCTGGTCCAATCGCAAAAACCATGTTGTTATTGTTGACACTATCGATAATCTTTCTTTGATTAAGAGTTCTTGCTTTAATTACTCTACCACTGACACCATGCAAAATAGGCTTGTGGCTTTCTGATGATGTTTCTAGCTCTAAATCTGATTTGGTTAACAAAGTTTCAATCTCGTTGTCAGAGAGGATATTATATTTGAGAAAATAATTGATTATTTTATTTACTCTGGTTTCTAATTCTGAAAGATCTTCAATTTTACCATATGCTTTAATTTGGCTTCCTCTTGCAACAATCTTGATATTAGGAAAATTATTTTTAAGAACTTTAATGTTTTTATTTTGTGGCCCAAAAAAATCTTTAGGATCTATGCTGTCAATTTTAATTACTTTTTCTTCCAAATTTTACAATGTTATTAATCAGAATATATTTTACTAGAATACTAAATCTAAAATACGTAATTTCATAACCACTTTTGTTATTAAATATTAACAATTTAATGTCTATAATTACACTTATTACAGATTTTGGAAACAAAGATCATTTTGTAGCAAAAATGAAAGGTAATATTTACACTAAATATCCTGACGCTAAAATTATTGATATCTCTAATCATGTCTCCCCATTTAATATAATGGAAGCTGCATATATACTTGAAAACTCATACAAGAGTTTTCCTGAAAAATCTGTTCACATAATTGATGTTGACTCTGAAAAAACAATTGAAAAAAAACACATTGTTGTCTATTTAGATAATCATTATTTTGTCTGTTCAGATAATGGAATTTTAAGCATTTTAGCTCAGAATACTAACCCTGAAAAGATATATGAAATTATAATTCAGGAAGACCTAAATACAATAGATTCTAGTACAAATATATTTTCTCAAGTTGCTTGTCATTTAGCAAAGGGTGGAAAACCTGAACTAATTGGTAAAGAAATTAGTGATATAAAATCTGTGAAAAATCTAAAACCTTTTATTAATGAAGACTCAAACCAAATAGTTTCGAGTGTTATTTATATTGATAATTTTGGAAATGTAATTACAAATCTTAAGAAAAATATATTTGAAGAAATAAGGAAAGGAAGATCATTTGTAATCTCTGTTAGAAACTACAAATTCGAAAAAATATTCAACAAGTATAGTGATATAGTAAACTACAACGTGCCTGTTAACGATAGAAATGATGAAGGTAAGGGCTTGGTTGTTTTTAACTCAAATAATCTTCTACAAATTTCAATATATAGAAGTAACCCTCTAAATGTAGGAACAGCATCATCACTAATGGGATTAAAAATATACGATTCCGTCACTATTTCTTTTAAATAACCTGTTTATGTTAATAAGTTTATTTAAGAATATTTTATCAATATGATATATTTGTTAATTATTATACTAATCATCACCTCATGAAATTTATTGTATCAAGCAGTACACTTTTAAAAAAACTTCAGATTCTAGGCGGAGTAATAAATACATCCAATACAATCCCAGTTTTAGATCATTTTTTATTTGAATTAGACAATTCTAATCTTAAAATTACTTCTAGTGATTTAGAAACAACAATGATTTCATCAATTGAGGTAGATAGTTCAAGTAAAGGTTCTGTTGCAATTCCTTCAAAACTTCTTATTGACACCTTAAAAACATTTCCAGAACAACCACTTACATTTTCTATTGAAGATAATAATACAGTCGAAATTAGTTCAAATCATGGAAAATATGCCCTTGCATATACAGAAGGTGATCAATTTCCCAAAACAATATCTTTGGATAACCCATCAAGTACAAAGATTTCAAGTATGGTGTTAGCGAAAGCAATTAATTCAACAATATTTGCTTCAGGAAATGATGAGTTAAGGCGTAATATGAATGGGGTGTTTTTTCAATTATCATCAGATAATATAACATTTGTGGCAACTGATGCTCATAAACTAGTAAAATACAAGAGAAATGATATTAAAGCTTCGAATCTTGCGGAATTTATAATGCCTAAAAAGCCATTAAATCTGTTAAAAAACATCATTGATAATGAACAAGAAATAACAATAGAATATAACAATTCTAATGCAAAGTTTGATATGGAAGGGTTAACCGTTATTTGTAGATTAATTGAGGGGCAATACCCGAATTATGAAGCTGTAATCCCAAATGAAAACCCTAATGTATTAACTATTGACCGTTCACTTCTATTGAGTTCGCTTAAAAGAGTATCTATTTTTTCAAATAAAACAACACATCAGGTTAGATTAAAAATTGCTGGAGCCGAATTGAATATTTCTGCAGAAGATGTAGATTTCAGCAATAAAGCTGAAGAAAGATTAACATGTGAATATAATGGAGAAGATATTGAGATAGGTTTTAATTCAAGGTTTCTTATTGAAATGACCAGTAATTTAGAATGCAAAGATGTTAAGTTAGAAATGAGTCTACCAAACCGTGCTGGTATTCTAAAACCTTTAGATGGATATACTGAAGATGAAGAGTTAATTATGCTTGTAATGCCGGTAATGCTTAATAACTAGTATCCTCTATTTCTTAAATACAACTAATTTAGCTTTGTACCCTGTAGAAATCAACCATTTCTTGTTTGATAACTGATTTCCAAATTCATCTAACACAATTAATTGTGCAGTATTAGGACTAGACTCACCTTCGTTTAATGCTATAAAATCAATATTGTTATATCCTTCATCTAAATCTACATCTACAATGTAATAAACTGAAGTTAGAGAAATATTTGGATGAATGACAGCTCCGTTTAATAATAATCTAATTCTATCTCCGTCAACATATTCATGGTCTCTACATTTTATAACTATATATTTTGACTTTGTTTCTAGGTCGCCTAAATAAAAGTCTTTACTGAATTTTGATTTGTTACCGCTTCCCTCATTGAATGTTTGACGAATTTTCCAAGTTGGACTAACTAAATCTGTCTTATATGTAATATCAATTTCATTATTTTTTGACTTTATGTCAAAATCAAGATTGTAATTAAAAAAAATTTTAGAAGGCTTATTAGTCAGTCCCTTTGGAGTTATTCTATTAAGGTTAAAGCTTTCTTTGACAACATTATTAGTGTCTAAAGATTTTATTTTCAATGACTTAATAGAGGTCTCCTGTGAAAATAAATTAACAGATAAAAAAAGAAATAAAAATAATAGCGTATAAGATTTCATCTTCAATCAAAATTACAAGCAAAGATATCTAAAATGATTGTCAGATTTTAAAATATTAAACTTATCTTAACACAAAACTAACTGCTAAAACATTTCCTTGGAAACATTTGAACTTTTAGGATATATTGGCGCTTTTACAGTTGGTCTAATCTTAGGGCTAATTGGAAGCGGTGGCTCAATACTTTCTGTACCTATATTAGTTTATTTGTTTGGGATTAACCCTGTAACTGCAACTGCTTATTCATTATTTATTGTAGGGACAACCTCATTAATAGGATCAATTAAAAATTTAAAAAATAAATTAATTAATTACAGCACTACATTATTATTTTCATTATCTGCAGTAATTACAGTATATATTACAAGAAGATATCTTATCCATTTAATTCCTGAGACAATAATAAGTTCAGAATCAATATATCTGACAAAAGATCAACTGATTATGTTACTTTTTGCACTACTAATGTTAGTAGCAGGATTTTTGATGATTAAGAGAACTCCAAAAACTATCGTAGGCTTAAAACAAACTAAAACAATAGCTCCTAATAAATTTTTAATATTTGCTGAGGGTTCACTAATTGGTTTTTTAACCGGATTAGTTGGTGCTGGTGGAGGTTTTATTATCATCCCTATCCTTGTTATACTATCTGACTTAAGAATGAAAGCTGCAATTGCCACTTCATTAGCAATTATTTCATTAAAATCGTTGATAGGATTTGTCGGAGATATTCAAAATTTAGAGATAGACTGGATGTTTTTACTAATATTTACTTCTATTTCTGTTGCTGGTATTTTTATTGGACAACAATTTTCTCAAAAAGTTCCAGACAATAAACTTAAAATGGTATTCGGATTATTTGTAATAGGAATTTCCTTAAGTATACTTTTTATTGAATTTATTTAGATTTTTTTAAAGAAAATATCCCTAAAGGAAAGACTAAAAACAAAGCATAAATTTTAAATAAAAACCCTATTAAAGGAATAATTATCATAAGAAAAATTAAAAGATTTTTATTCTTTAACATCTAATATTTAGGTTGACACTTTTTATTAATCTCTTTTGATAGCCATACACTCTATTTCAAGCTTTGCTCCTAATGCTAAACCACTTCCAGCAAAAGCACTTCTAGCAGGCAATTTGTCGGGGTTAAAGAATTTTTTATATTCTTGACTCATTAATGGCCAATCTTTTATGTCTGATAACATACAAGTACATTTAAATATATCATCCATATATCCACCAATTTTTTCCAATTTGTTTTTAATATTAGTCAGTGTTTGCCTAGTTTCTTGAATGATCCCACCAGAAATCAGATTTCCATCTGGTAAAGTGCCAATCTCACCTGAAAGATAAATGATTCCATTTACAATAGTTGCTTCCGAAAAAGGATAGCCACTATCAATATTTGACTGGGAATTAATAAAAACTATATTATTATCAACCTCAGAATGAGTATCCTTAACCTTAACACAGGAATAAAAGATTAATGATATGACTATAATAGAAAGGATAAGTTTAACCTTCATGAGTTTCAAATTTAGATGAATAAAATACTAAGAATACAAAAATTAAAAGCCCTAAAAATGTGACCAGTGTATTAACAATACCTGAGCTGTTAAAAACTATATAATCGGAAACAACTTCAAATAAAACAAATGCTAAGAAGACACCATTTCTTTGCTCGTAAAAAAGTGCAGAAATCCTTTTATAGTAAGTTGCTAATCCGAACCAAATTGGCAGTAAAACACAAACTATAAATAGTAAAATCCAAATAAATGAAAAGGAACTTAAAAAATCATTTAAATAAAATTCTGGATTTTCAACTATTTTCATAGCTAATTCATCACCAAACCTTTGAATTTCCATTTGATTTTCAACAGAAGGATCAGATATATCAAATTCTCCTAAAGACATGAAATAAGCAGTCCATTTAGATATTGCAGCAATTATCAAAGGAATAGTTAATACAATTGTAAATAATGTTCTTAAAAAGAATATTTTACCGCTAATTGTTCCTGAAAAAGAAAAGAATTTTTTCATATTATTTTTTGTTTTTATTTAAATCAACTCCTGACATTGAAAACATCTTCCAAGCTTTTCCTACTTTTTTGTACATATAAATGCCTCTTCCTGTAAAAATTCTTTCATATCTATCGTTAAATCTTGAGTAGGTAGCATCAACCATGCATATATCCTTAGAAATCCATATCACTTTTGATTTTTCTAACATACTATATTTATAACCATCTTGAGTCTCAGATCTAATTTTTTTGTACCAATTGATTAAATCTTTTTCATTATCAACTATTACAGGATTACCAAAAAGAGATAAAGTAACAGGATAAGTAAAATAAGTTTTGATTTTTTCAAAATCAGAATATTCAAATGCCCTACTATACTCTTCCCATTTATTTATAATACTGTTTTCAACTTTCTTTTTCATATCAAATGGATTTTGATAAAGTTTTTTCTTTTTTTCAATCTCCATTTTCTTTTTCTTCATTTCTGGATTAATTTCCATTTTCTTCTTCATCATTGGTTTTTGAGAAAATGCAAACATTGGTAATACCATTAGAAGCAAAATTATTTTTTTCATATTTAGTTTATTTTGAGTAGATAAAATTAATTAAAAAGTTTAAAAAATAATCTTGGAGTGGTATTTAAATATTTCTTGTAAGATTCAAGATGCCCCCACTTTTTTAAACCTTGATTCTCCAGAATTCTAACACCTGAAACATATACTAATAGCAGGTATACAAATAAAGGAGATATTAATGTAATGTATTGTAATCCTTCTAGTGATGATAATGACATTACAGCAATTCCTGACCATAATAGGATTTCTCCAAAATAGTTTGGATGTCTAGATAAGGACCATAAACCAGTTGATATAAATTTATCCTTATTTGCTACATCCTTTCTAAAAACTGTTTTTTGATGATCAGCAATTACCTCAACAACAAAACCAAAGACAAATATAAATAAGCCAATAAAGAATATAGAATTTAAAATTATGCCGTCATATGAAGATAAAGCTGTTAAAACACATAATAAACACATAGAAACCCACATACCCTGTAGAGTCCATGTCATCAAAAATCTTGTAAAATTTGGCTTTATTGATCTAAACCTTCTGTCCTCACCAGCTTTATGAATTCTCATAAATAAAAACGAACCTAATCTGATAGCCCAAACAGCAACACATGAAACAATAATATAATCAGCTATGCTTTCTGAACCCGTAATATATATAGTGGATAATATTATTGATAAATATGTAATACTTCCCGTGAGATCGTAAAACTTTTCAGTTTGGAAAATATATGCAGGGATAAAACTAATCCATTGAATACAAAATATTAAAATTATAAGGTTTCTTACTAAGATTAAATCTGTAAATAAAGCAATTTGTAATGGAATATAAAAAGCGATTACAGATGATATAAGATTAAAAAGATGATTTTTCATTTATAGATTATATAGATTACAAATAACAATAAATATACCGAAAGATAAATTCTGTACTGATTTCTTATTTTAATATAAACTTTGTTTTCAGGGTACATATTAAAACAAAGCCCCTTCAGCTCTTTAATAAACAAAGGTTTTATATTAATTTTCCAATCATCCGTCTGGTATACTATTTTTCTAAATTTATTTCTAAAGTATGTACTAGGTATACCCCATATAAATAATAATATCAGAAGTATATTGGTTGAAGACATAATCAAATATAAAACAAAAATATACTTTGCTTACCGTTGCGTAAGAAAATAAATAAATGATTTAGCTATCTAACAACACCGCAATTAACTCTTTTTCATCCCCCATTAAATCATGCGTTTTATTTAGTATTTCAATATATCTTTTTTCACCCTTTATTAAAAAGTAAAACTTTTTTGCAAGTTTCGGGTCTAATATTTCATCATTAGTAGATTGGACGATAATAATATTATTTTTAAGTTTCTCTACAAAACCCATGGGATTAAAATCACTAATTATCCTACTTATCTCCTCTTTGTAAGCTTTATGTGTTTTTAGTGATAAAATTTTTTTTGCATGTATCCATAATTCATCCATTAAGAGCATATCAGAGAACAATACCATGGAATCTACCACTGGGTTTAACAGAATTACTTTCTCAAAAAGATCAGGAAACTTGTTTATGATATTGGAAACATATAGACCACCCATTGAGTATCCCAAAGCATGTAGTGGTACTTTATATTTCTCTTTAAGAAAATTAGCTACATTTTTTATATCCTCAATAGAGCCTAAAAAACTAAATTTTCCTTCGCTTTTTTTATCGCCTCGGTAATTAATTTCTACTAAAGAAATCGATTTATTTTTCAAATTATCAAATAAATCTACAAGTCTACTTGAACCAGGAAAGCCATGGCAGAAGAGTAATATTCTTTTAGCATTACTTATATCCCCATACTGTTCGCAAATAATTTCATTTCCATCAATATCAAATGAAAACTCTGTTTTTGTATAATTTATCATAATCTTTAATATGTACAGTTGATTATCAATAATTTACTTGCCGATACAGAACTTTGAAAATATATTACCAAGTATCTCATCATTTGATATTTCACCAGTTAATTCACCTAAATAATAAATAGCTTGCTTAATATCAATTGCTAATAAATCTGAGGAAATTTTATTACCTATTGATGTTTTAACCTTATGTATTTCCTCATATGTTTTATTAAGTAAGTCATAATGCCTAGAATTTGAGATAGTTGAATTATCAATTTGACTTGTTAAATTATTAACATAATTAATAATTTCATTTTTTAGCCCATCTATATTTATATTTTCTTTGGCGCTTATTTGAATTGGATTAAACTTTTCTAATTCTGATGTAGAAATATCCGTTTTAATATCATTCTTATTAAATACTGTAATTAGTTTTGCAGATGTAAACTTTTCTTCAATTTCATTCAAATATTCTTTGTAAAAATTGATTTTCTTTGAATCCAAGTTTGAATAATCAATTAAAAAAATAACGATTTCAGACTCTTTCATCTTTTTAAAGGTTCTTTCAATACCAATACTCTCGATTTCATCATCAGTAGACCTAATTCCAGCTGTATCGATAAATCTACAGACAACCCCATTAATATTGATTTGATCTTCAATTGTGTCTCTAGTGGTTCCAGCAATTGAACTTACAATTGCTCTTTCCTCATTTAATAATATATTTAAAAGGGTTGATTTACCAGTGTTTGGCTCACCTACTATTGAAATAGGAATACCATTTTTTATAACATTTCCGGTTTTAAAAGAATCTATTAACTTTTTTAGATTAAATGATATTTTATCCAAAAGATTATTCAATTCCTTCATATTAGCAAACTCTACATCCTCTTGAGAAAAATCCAATTCAAGTTCAATTAATGAAGCAAAATTTACTAACTCCATCCTCAATTCATTTATATCATTTTTAAAACCACCTCGCATTTGGTTCATAGCCAACCTGTGTGATGCCTCAGAATTACTTGAAATCAAATCCGCAACTGATTCTGCTTGACTTAAATCCATTTTTCCGTTTAAAAAAGAACGCATAGTAAATTCTCCAGCATTTGCTATTCTACAATTACTTGATAAGAATAATTGTATTATAGATTGTTGTATAAAAACACTTCCATGACATGAAATTTCAACTAAATTTTCTCCCGTGTATGATTTAGGATTTCTAAAAATGGTAACTAATACTTTATCAATCACCCTATCTTGATCGATTATATAACCTAACTGAACTTTGTTAGCATCCTGATCTATTAATTTAATATTTTCAACTCCTTTAAAGAACTTATCTACAATTGTAATACTCTCTGGTCCAGAAATCCTAATCAAAGAGATAGCGCCGACACCAGAAGGAGATGCTAATGCAAGTATGTTGTCATTTTTTATCACTTAATCCTTGATTTTAGGTAAAAATATATAATAGGAATCAATAATATAAAAACAGTAAAAATATTGGTTAATAACACCATAGGAGAAATCAAAATTGTGGTAAAAAACCCTGCAATTGCCCCGCCTAGATGAGCCTCATGACCAATATTATCATTAACACTATTCATAGAATAAATTGAATAAAATAAATAACCTAATCCAAATAAATAACCAGGCATAGGTATAATAAAAAATATAAGTGTCATATCTGGATTTAATAGAATTGCAGAATACACAATACCCATAACAGCACCACTAGCTCCAACAGCATTATAATTTAACTTATTTTGATTAATTCTATATGTAATCCAATTTCCGAAAATTAAGCTTGCAAAATAAATTATTAAAAAGCTAATTGAGCCAACCCTATAAATAACAGAATCTATAAAAAAATATAAGGTAAACATGTTGACAATCAAATGAGTTGTATCGACATGTAAAAATGCTGAAGAAATATATCTTATTTTTTCACCCTTTTTTATGTAACTTGGATTGAACTTGTATTTATTAAAAAAAACTGGGTCGTTAAAACCCTTGTATGAGAAATAAACATTTAAACCTATAATAAAAATTGTAATAGAGTTCACAGAAATTAGCTAATTGATATCAAATATAACATATATTTGCCTCAAAGTATTCTAATGAATTTACTGATTTATATCATTGTTTATCCATTCATATGGTTAATATCAAGACTAAATTTCACTTTGATATATATAGTTTCTGATATTTTATACTATTTTTTATACTATGTAATTTCATACAGAAAAAATGTGGTGAGGGAAAACTTAAAATTAGCTTATCCAAATAAGTCAATTAGAGAAAGAAGAGAAATAGAAAGAAAAAATTTTAGGAATTTAACTGATGTGTTTTTAGAAACCTTTAAATCAACAAATATTAAAGAAGATGAATTAAAAAAAAGATTCATTTTTAAAAACCCCGAGTTACTTGAAAGAATATATAACAATAAACAAGATGTTATTGTTATGTGTAGTCATTATTGCTGTTGGGAATGGGTTTTTGGAGTAAGGAATATTACAAATTTTAAAATTAATGCAATCTATAAACAACTTTCCAATAAGTACTTTGATAAATTAACTAAATCAAGAAGAAGTCAATATGGTGCAAACATGATAAAAACTAAAGACACATTTAAAGAAATTAGCAGACAGGCAGAGTTAAAGGAATTAAATTGGTATGGGTTTGCTTCTGATCAATCACCAAAAAAAAGTAAAGCAGTGTACTGGAATAATTTTTTAAACAACTGGGTTCCTATTCACATAGGAGCTGAAATTATTGCAAAAAAATATAATATGGCTATTGTATTTATGGATGTTCAAAAGATTAAAAGAGGTTATTATGAGGCTTCATTTTCTTTAATAACTGATAAGCCTAAAGATTTTAAAGATTTTCAACTAACAGATAAATATATTGAATTAGTGGAAAAACAAGTTAATAGCAAACCCGAGTATTACACTTGGACACATAGAAGGTTTAAGCACAGAAAAATCGCTAACTAAATTTTTTAATTTCAGAAATAAACTTTTTTGATAATTTTTCAGCTTCTTCTTGAGATTTAGCTTCTGAATAAACTCTTATAATCGGTTCAGTATTACTTTTTCTAAGCTGTACCCATGAGTCATCAAAATCAATTTTCAATCCATCAATAATATTTGTTTTTTCAGAAGAATAGGATAAAGCAATATTTTTAATTATAGACTCAACATCAAGGTTATCATTTAATTTAACCTTGTCTTTTGACATGAAGTAATCTGGATAATTAGACCTTAGTCTCGAGCATGATATATTAAGCTTAGATAAATGGCTTAGAAAAAGTGCAATTCCAACTAAAGCATCACGACCATAATGAAGCTCAGGTAGTATTATTCCACCATTACCTTCACCTCCAATAACAGCATTCTTATTCTTCATCATTTCCACAACATTCACCTCTCCTACTGCGCTAAAAAAATGATTACAATTATTTAACTCCGTAATATCTCTAAGTGCTCTTGATGAACTTAAATTACTCACCGTATTTCCAGGTTTATTTTGCAAATAATAATCAGAGCAAGCAACCAATGTATATTCTTCTCCAAATACTTCTCCATTTTCTGAAACAAATGCTAATCTATCAACATCTGGGTCAACCACTATACCCAAATCTGCTTTTTGTTTGATTACTAGATTGCTCAAATCTGTTAAATTTTCTTTTAATGGTTCCGGATTATGGGGAAATTCACCATTTGGTTCACAATACAATTCTACAACGTTTACATCAAGCTTTTTTAAAAGATTTGGGACAGCTATTCCCCCCGTAGAATTTACAGCATCAACAACAATTTTAAATTTTCGTTTTTTAATTAAGTCTACTTCTACATTTGGCAGGTTTAGAATCATATCAGTGTGAATATCAATATAATCTGAATTAAATTTCACAAACCCCTTTTTAAGGTCAGTATTATAATTTGGGTTAGAGTTTGCAATATTTAATAATTTTTCACCGTCATTAGCACTAATAAATTCTCCATTGTTATTTAATAATTTCAATGCATTCCAGTTTCTTGGATTGTGACTAGCAGTGATTATTATACCAGCATCAGCTTCTTCTAATGGTACAGCTATCTCAACGGTAGGAGTTGTCGATAATCCCAAACAAACGACATTTAGACCCATTTTTGTTAATGTATCTATAACCAATTCTTCAATCATCTTTCCAGAAACCCTAGCATCTCTACCAACAACAATCTTATTATTAATAAGCCTATTTTCAGATTCTAACCAAAGAACAAATGATTTAGTATAAAGAATAATATCATCTTTTGTCAAGTCCTCACCTTTTCTGTCTCCAATTGTTCCTCTAATTCCTGAAATTGATTTTATAAGTGGCATTATAATTGTTTTTGCAAATATACTTTTAATTATACTACAGTAAAAAATTGAATTTGTAAATTCGGAAAAATATTAACATTGAAACACTTAATTAAATTTTTCTTTATTATACTTTTTATTTCGTCTTGCTCTAACGAAAATGAAGGAGTTATTTCTGAAAAAGGTATGGTAGTTTCTGCTAGAGAAGAAGCAAGTAAAATAGGAGTAGAAATTTTAAAAAAAGGAGGTAATGCATTTGACGCTATGATGGCTACTGAATTAGCATTAGCAGTTTCATACCCTTCTGCTGGTAATATTTGTGGTGGAGGTTTTATGGTTTTTAGAAAATCAGATGGTACAACTGGGGCTTTAGATTACAGAGAAAGAGCACCAATATCTTCAACAAGAGATATGTATTTAGATGAAGATGGTAATATAATTGAAGGACTGAGTATGATAGGTGGTCTTTCAGTTGGTGTTCCAGGAACAATTGCAGGAATTTTTGAAGCTCATGAAAAACACGGATCTCTTCCTATAAGCGAGATTTTTACTCCAGTAATTGAGTTAGCTGAGAATGGAATTAGAGTCACTTCAAATCAAAAAGATAGAATTAATGAAAATAGAAAATATTTTAAGCTTGCTAACAAATCACACAAAAAATTTGACAAAGACTTTCAAATAAACGAAATAATCAAATTTCCAGAACTTGCTTCAACATTAAAAAGAATAATGTTAAACGGAAAGGATGAATTTTACAACGGTGAAACAGCAGTAAAATTAATTGATTTCATACAACAAAATGGCGGAATTATAACTTTGGAAGATTTAAAAATATACAAACCTGTATGGAGAGAGCCTATTATTTTCAATTATGATAATTTAAAAATTATTTCAATGTCACCTCCTTCTAGCGGCGGAATTTGTATTAATCAAATAATGGGCATGATTGAACCTTTTGATTTGAATAAATTTGAGCATAATTCAGTAGAATACATAAAACTACTAGTTGAAGCTGAAAGAAGATCTTTTGCTGATAGAAGTCATTTTTTGGGAGATCCTGATTTTGTGAATATTCCAGTAAAAAATTTAGTTAATCTTGATTATCTGGAAAAAAGAATGCAAAATTTTTCGTTTGAAATGCCTACAAATTCTGATGATATTGGATATGGAGATATTACAATTGGAGAGAGTGATGAAACAACTCATTATTCAATTGTAGACCAATTTGGAAATGCAATAGCTGTAACTACAACATTAAATGGAACATTTGGGTCTAAATTATACAGCGAAGAGTTAGGTTTTTTCTTAAATAATGAAATGGATGATTTTTCCAGCAAACCTGGTTACCCAAACATGTATGGTTTAATTGGAGGTGAAGCAAATAAAATTGAACCTAAAAAAAGAATGCTCAGCTCAATGACTCCAACAATTGTGGAAAAAGAAAATGAATTATATATGACCCTTGGAACTCCTGGTGGATCAACAATCATCACATCAGTTGTACAAACAATTTTAAATGTACATGAGTTTAATATGAGCATGCAAGAAGCTGTAAATGCAGCTAGATTTCATCATCAATGGAAACCAGATTCCATTAGAATAGAAACAAATTTTTTCAGCAATAAAGTCATGAAAGAGTTAAAAATATCAGGCTATAAACTCAATGATAAAGGTGTTATTGGGAGGGTTGATGGAATTCTTATTAGACCAGATAAAAAACTTGAAGGAGGTGCTGATAAAAGAGGTGATGATACAGCAATAGGATTTTAAATCATTATGAGTAATCAAAATGAAATTTTAATTTTTGGTGCTAGATCCAATAATCTCAAAAATTTAGATATAAAAATTCCAAGAGATAAGTTGGTTGTGATAACGGGACTTTCTGGCAGTGGAAAATCTTCATTAGCATTTGACACAATATATGCTGAAGGTCAAAGAAGATATATAGAAACTTTCTCAGCATATGCAAGACAATTCTTATCAAAACTAGAGAGGCCAGATGTAGATAAAATTGAAGGTTTATCTCCAGTAATTGCTATCGAACAAAAAACAGTTAACAAATCTCCTAGATCAACTGTAGGAACGACAACTGAAATTTATGATTTTATAAGACTACTTTACTCAAGGTGTTCTGATGCATACAGTTATGTCACAAACAAAAAAATGGTAAGCTACTCATCAGATCAAATATTAGACTTGATATCTTCAATGTATGATAATAAAAAAATTATTTTACTTGCTCCAGTTGTAAAGTCAAGAAAAGGTAGTTATCAAGAATTATTTCAACAAACAATAAAAAAAGGATTTACCCAGTGCAGAATTGATGGTGAAATTAAAGATATTTCAAACAACACAATTCTTGAAAGATATAAAAATCATGATATTGAAATTGTAATTGATAAGATAATTCTTGAAAAGGATAAATATTCAAAAAAAAGACTAAGAGATAGTATAGAAACATGCTTTTTTCATGGAAATAATTCGATACTAATTATAGAAAAAGATTCAAATAATGCTAGATATTTCAGTCTTAACTTAATGTGTGAAGAGTCTGGCATTTCATATGAATTGCCAGATCCAAATAATTTTTCTTTCAACTCTCCTAGAGGAGCATGTAAAAAGTGCAAAGGTATTGGTTCAGTTAAAGAAGTTGATTTAAATAAGATTATTCCAAACCAAAATATTTCTATTGATGAAGGAGGGATAGATTTAATTAAATCTAAAAAATCTTGGATCTATAAACAAATTGAACTTATTTCTAAAAAATTTAATTTTTCCTTGAAAGAGCCCATAAATAAAATACCTAAGAAAGGGATGAATGCTATTCTTTACGGATTAAATGATGAGCTAAAAATTGAGAATAAGACCATTGGGGTTAATATTGACTATTCTATCTCATTTGAAGGTATTTGTAATTTTATAAAGGAACAGTATCAAAATAACGAATCTATAAGACTAAAAAGATGGGCTAATAATTATTTTAAAGAAATTATTTGTGATGAATGTGAGGGTTCTAGGTTAAAGAAAGAAGCTTTATATTTTAAAATAGACAATAAGAGTGTAAATGATATTGTAAACCTTGAGATAAAAGAACTTGCTCTGTGGTTTAAGAATCTAACACCAAAACTGAGTACAAAACAAAAAATTATCGCAAAAGAAATTATCAAAGAAATATCTGAAAGAATTAATTTCTTAGACAATGTTGGGCTAAACTATCTAACATTAAATAGAACTTCTAAATCTCTTTCAGGTGGTGAAAGTCAAAGAATACGTCTAGCCTCACAAATAGGTTCACAACTTACTGGAGTTTTATACATATTAGACGAACCAAGTATTGGTTTACATCAAAGTGATAATCAAAAACTTATTAACTCGTTAATTAAACTAAGGGATGTAGGAAACTCAATAATTGTAGTTGAACATGACAAAGACATGATATTAAAAGCTGATCACATAATTGATATTGGTCCTTATGCAGGAAAAAAAGGTGGTGAAATAATTTTTTCTGGAAATATGAAGGAACTCTTAAAATGTGACTCACTAACTGCAGAATATATCAACAATGTAAAGATTATAGAGAAACCCGAAAAACACAGATTAGGTAATGGTTTCTTTATAGAATTAAAAGGATGTAAAGGAAATAATTTAAAAAATTTAGATGTTAAAATACCACTTAACACATTAACGGTTGTAACCGGTGTTTCAGGAAGTGGTAAATCTACGCTTATAAATGAAACATTATTCCCATTAATTCATAACAACTTATTCAATGCTGAAAAAAAAGTTCATAAATATCAAAATTTAAAAGGTTTGGAGAATATTGATAAAATTGTTAATATAAATCAGTCACCTATCGGAAGAACACCAAGGAGTAATCCTGCTACATATTGTGGTGTATTTTCAGAGATAAGAAATATTTTCTCCAAGCTAAATGAATCAATAATAAGAGGCTATAAACCTGGAAGGTTCAGTTTTAATGTAGCTGGAGGAAGATGTGAAGAATGTAAAGGTGCTGGTTTAAAACAAATTGAGATGAATTTTCTTCCTGATGTTTATGTTGAGTGTGAAATATGTATGTCAAATAGATTTAATCGTGAAACACTTGAGATAAAATACAAAGGTAAATCAATTAATGATGTATTAAAAATGAGCGTAAATGATGCTACTGACTTTTTTGAACACATTCCAAAAATTTTTAGAAAACTTAAAACAATTAAAGATGTTGGATTAGGTTATTTAACCCTAGGTCAACAGAGCACAACACTTTCAGGAGGTGAAGCGCAAAGAATAAAATTAGCAACCGAATTAAGTAAAAGAGACACAGGAAATACATTATATGTTTTGGATGAACCTACAACTGGACTACATTTTGAAGATATTAGGATATTTTTAAATGTTATTGAGTCTTTGATATCAAAAGGGAATTCCGTAATAATAATTGAACATAACATGGACGTGATAAAAAAAGCAGACTATGTTATTGATCTTGGCCCTGAAGGTGGTAAAAAGGGTGGTGAAATTATTTTTCAAGGTTATATAGATAAATTTTTAAAATGTGAATCAAGTAATACAGCAATGTTCCTCAAAAAAGAAGTAACTTAGATAAAAATGAGCGATAGAAGAAATAAGAAATGGAATGAAACCAAAACAAATGACTCGTGGTCAATTTTTAAAATCATGGGTGAATTTGTTGAAGGCTATGAGAAATTAAGTGCAATTGGACCTTGTATTTCAATTTTTGGCTCTGCCAGAACTAAACCAAATCATAAATACTATAAGTTAGCAGAAGATATTTCTGAAGCAATTGTGGAACGTGGATACGGAGTAATAACTGGAGGTGGACCTGGAATAATGGAAGCTGCTAATAAAGGAGCTAATCGTATTAAGGGTAAATCAGTTGGTCTTTGTATTAATCTTCCTTTTGAGGACACAAACAATAAATATATAGACAAAGACAAACAATTAAATTTTGATTACTTCTTCGTTAGAAAAGTTATGTTTGTTAAATATGCTCAAGGTTTTGTGGTAATGCCTGGAGGATTTGGCACACTTGATGAACTTTTCGAAGCTATAACTCTAATTCAAACCTATAAAGCTGAAAAATTTCCTATCATTCTTGTTGGTTCTGAATTTTGGAATGGTATTGTTAATTGGTTAAAAGAAACACTATTAAACGAAAATAATACAATTAGCGATTCAGACTTAAGCTTATTTCAAATTGCCGATACAAAAGAGGAAGTAATTGATATTCTTGAAGAGTTTCATAAAAATTATAGTTTTACGCCAAACTTCTAATTTACAGGTTAAACTTTGCTTTTAAACCTTAAATTAATGTCATAATATTGCATATGCATTCATGTTTGAGTAAATTTGCAATCTGCTTGGATCTTGTTTATGCAATCAAAAACTAAGAAAAATTCAATTTCATTTAATCAGTTTAAGGAAGAAATTCTTAATGACTACAAAGTTGCTTTTACCAGCAGAGAATGTAGTATAATTGGAAGAAGAGAAGTTCTTACAGGTAAAGCAAGTTTTGGAATTTTTGGGGATGGAAAAGAACTACCCCAAATAGCTATGGCAAAATTCTTTAAAAAGGGTGATTTTAGATCCGGTTATTACAGAGACCAAACTTTTATGCTATCAATCGAAGAAGTTACACCAACTCAATTTTTTGCAGGACTTTATGCTCACACTGATATAAAACATGACCCTATGAGTGCTGGAAGACAAATGGGTAGTTCATTTGCAACTCATAGTCTTGATGAAAATTATCATTGGAAAAATTTAACTAACCAATATAATTCAAGTGCTGACCTATCCCCTACTGGTAGTCAAATGCCTAGACTTCTTGGATTAGCTCAAGCATCAAAAATTTATAAGAAGTTAAATATTTCAAATGCTGATAATTTTAGTTTAAAAGGAAATGAAATCGCTTGGGGTACTATTGGTGATGCTGCTACAAGTGAAGGTATGTTTTTTGAAAGCATAAACGCCGCTGGTGTTATGCAGATTCCTATGATAATAAGCATATGGGATGATAATTATGGTATTTCTGTTTCATCTGAATACCAAACTACAAAAGGAAATATATCAGAAATTTTAAAAGGATTTAAAAAAGATAAAGATTCGAATGGATTTGAAATTTTTAAAGTTAAGGGATGGGATTATGTTCAGCTAATGAAAACTTATGAAAAAGCAGAACAAATATGTAGAAGCAAACATGTCCCAGTAATTGTTCATGTAAATGAGCTAACCCAGCCGCTAGGACATTCAACATCAGGCTCACACGAAAGATATAAATCAAAAGAACGATTAAAATGGGAAAGTGATTACGATTGTATTAAAAAAATGAGAGAATGGATTTTAGAAAATAAAGTTATTTCAGAAGTTGATTTAAAAAAAATTGAAGAAAGGGCTAAAAAAAATGTTAGTGAAGCAAAAATTAATGCTAAAAAAAATTCTGTCAATGAAACTATCAGTAACATTAGAGAATTAAATAAACTTATTAAATCTGGAATAAATACAAATAATAATAAAATAGATGGTATTATCTCAGATTTAAATAGAATTAAAGAGCCCAGTAAAAGAGATCTGTTTACATCAGGAAATATGATAGTAAGAGAACTTATGTTGGAGAAGAATAATAATTTAACTATCCTCAAAAGTTGGCTAAAAAAACTTAAAATTAAATACCAATATGATTACAGTTCACATCTATATAGTGAATCAGAAAGTAATCCAACAAATATCAAGCTTAATAAGGCTGAGTACAATCAATCATCAGACATGGTAGATGGTAGAATAATTCTAAGAGATAATTTTAGAAAGATTTTAGAAAAATATGATAATGTTGTAATATTTGGACAAGATGCAGGAAAAATTGGAGGTGTAAATCAAGGTTTAGAAGGTTTGCAAGAATTATTTGGAGAAAACAGAATCTTTGATACTGGTATTCGTGAAGCAACTATTATTGGACAAGGTATTGGTTTAGCATTAAGAGGGATTAGACCTATTGCTGAAATTCAATATCTAGATTATCTTTTATATTCAATTCAAATATTAAGTGATGATTTAGCAACGCTACATTATAGAACAAGAGGTAAGCAGAAAGCCCCCCTAATTGTCAGAACAAGAGGGCATAGATTAGAAGGAATATGGCATGCTGGCTCGCCAATGGGTGGTATGATAAACTTGCTTAGAGGAATTTATTTGCTAGTACCTCGAAATATGACTGTAGCAGCAGGATTTTATAATACATTATTACTAGGCGATCAACCTGCAATTGTTGTGGAATGTCTCAACGGATATAGAAGTAAGGAAAAAATGCCAAAAAATATTGGAGAATTTACTGTTGAAATTGGTAAAGTTGATAAAATTAAGACAGGAGAAGACATTACTATTGTTTCTTATGGTTCTACCTTAAAACTTGTAGAAAAAGCCTGTATTGAATTAGAAAGATTTGATATAAGTTGTGAAATAATTGATTGTCAATCCCTTATTCCATTTGATATAGAAAAAGATATAACTGAAAGTGTAAAAAAAACAAATAGATTAATAATAATCGATGAAGATTTTTCAGGTGGAGCTAGCGCTTATATTTTAGATAAACTTATTAATGATCAAAATATTTATAACTATATAGATAGCAAACCTCAAACTTTATCTGCTCAAGACCATAGACCTGCTTATGGGACAGATGGAGATTATTTTTCAAAACCATCAGTTGATGATATTTTTAATAAAATATTTTCAATAATGAATGAATTAGACCCGAATAAATATCCTTTTTAATTTAAATTTATTATTCTAGCAATTAACTCTTTAAGAAGGTAAGGATTTGCTTTTTTAACTTTAACACCTTTAGAATACATATCATAATCTCTTATCACAGAGATTACACCTACAACAGATTTTAAGCTATAGTTTCTGGATGCAATATGATATTCGCTAAGGAAAAAAGGATTAATACCTAAAAGTGCAGCCATTTTCTTATCATTTGAATTTGAATTTGAATGATAAATAAGTAGTTTATTAAAAAAATCAAATATTATAGAAATACTTACAACTAGTGGGTTTGAATTTGGATTTTCAGAAAAGTACTGGGTAATCTGAAATGCTTTATCAAAATTTTTTTCTCCCAATGCTCTTCTTAACTCAAAATTATTAAACTCTTTAGAAATACCAATATATTTTTCAACATCATCAGATTTGATAATCTTATCATTTTTTTTAATTTCTAATAGCTTATCTATTTCATTTGAAATTTTACTCAAACTATTTCCTAAATGCTCATTTATTAATACAGTTGACTTTTGATCAATGGAAAAACCTGCGATATTAATCTTTTCATTAATCCAATTTTGCACTTGATTATCATATAATTTTTTTGATTCAAAAATTTTACCAACTTTATTGATTTCTTTATATACTACTTTTCTTTTATCAATAGATTTATGCTTGTAGTTTATAATCAGAATTGTTGTTTTTAATGGATTCTTAACATATTCTATTATACTATCAAATGTTCTGGATAAATCTTGTGCTTCTTTTACTAAAACAATTTGAAAATCTGACATTAAAGGGTATTTTTTGCAGATGGAAATAATTTGATCAATAGAAGTGTCTTTCCCATATAAAATATTCAAATTAAACTGCTTCTCTTCTTCAGTCAAGACATTTTGAATAAATAAATTGGTTATATTGTCAATATAAAACTCTTCCTCACCCATTAATAGGTATATAGGGGAAAAGGTTTTGGTTTTTATATCATTTTTTATTTCAGAAAGTGTTGTCAAAAATTTAATATCAATGTTAAAATTATCATTCCCAAATTATGAATTTAGATTAAAAAAAATCAATCAAAAGAGATTTATTTTTGATGATATAAGAAAAAAATATATAGAACTTACCCCTGAGGAATGGGTAAGACAAAACTGTCTCAGATTTCTTGATAAAGAAAAAAAATTTAAAAAAGCACTTATTTCTGTAGAAAAGAAAATACAACTAAATAACACAATCAAAAGATTTGATATTTTAGCTCATGATATCAATGGCAATTGTATATTATTGGTTGAATGTAAAGCTCCTAATATTAGAATTAGTCAAAAAAGTTTTGATCAAATTCTTTCTTATAATAATGTTATAAATGCTAAATACTTAATGGTTACAAATGGAATAATTCATTATTATTGCAAGGTCAATAAAGACCAAAATAAAATTGATTTTCTTAAAGAAATACCAACGAATAAATGAATTTAGGAATTGTCATACTTAATTGGAATGGAGAGAGTTTACTTAAAAATTTTTTTCCTTCAATTGTAAAATTTACATCTGAACAACATAATTTATATCTAATAGATAATGGGTCTAGTGATAACTCAGTTGCGTTTATAGAAAGAAACTATAAAAGAGTAAAAGTCATAAAATTAGATAAAAATTATGGTTATGCTAAAGGATACAACTTAGGTCTTAAAGAAATCAAGGAAGAAATTATATGCTTACTAAATAATGATGTTGAAGTTACAGAAAACTGGACAGATAATATTTTGAAACAATTCAAATCAGAACCCAATACTGCAGTAATTCAACCTAAATTAAAAAACTATTATAACAAGTCTATGTTTGATTACTCTGGTGGGGCTGGTGGTTTTTTAGATAAATATGGATATCCATACTGTCGGGGCAGGATTTATAATAAAATTGAACAAGATAATAATCAATATGACGAAATCAGTGATATATTTTGGGCGTCTGGGGCATGTTTTTTTATAAGAACTGATATTTTTAAAAAACTTAATGGTTTTGATGAACTTTTTTGGGCTCATTTTGAAGAAATAGATTTATGCTGGAGAATCCAAAACTATGGCTATAAAATAAGGTTTAATCACACTTCAGTGGTGTATCATGCTAATGGTGCAACACTAAGCCATGAGAATCCAAATAAAACTTTTTTAAATTACAGAAATAAGTTATTCACTATTACAAAAAATTCCAAAAACAATCTGTTTTTTTTACTAATTGAAAAGTTTTTTATAGATATGATAACTTCAATTTATATACTTTTTAGTAAAGGTACTGAGCATCATATGGCAATAATTAAAGCATATTCTTCGTTTTATAAACATATTAACATGTTAATTGAATTTAGAAAAAATCAAAGTAGAAAAATAAAACATTATAAAATAAGAACAATAATTTTTAAATATTTAGCACTAAAAAGCTAAAAATATCTCTGAATTAAGTTTTCTTTTTCCTAATTTTACTAAGTACAAATAACAATAAATATCATAAAATGAAAAAAACATTTTTTTTAAGTTTAATTACACTTTTTATTATGTCTTCTTGTGTAAGTAAAAAAGAATATACTTCGCTAGAAAATAGACACAAAAAAACACAAGATCTTTTAAACACTGCTACTATTAAATTAAATGCTTGTTTAGAAGAAAAATCTTCGTCTGAAACTCTTGCTAATGCATATAAAGATCAGTTATCAGACTTGAAAAGAAGAAATGATCAATTATTTATTCAAAGTCAAGACTATCTTGAGCTAACTACAAAAGGTGCTGAAAATTTAGAAAAGACTTTAGAAAGTATGAAGGAAAAGGATTTAAAAATTACTAGAATCCAAGATGCATTAAATAGAAAGGATAGCGTAACTTTTGCGCTTGTTACAAGTCTGAAGAAAGAAATTGGTATTAATGACCCTGATATTGAAGTAAATGTTGATAAAGCTGTTGTTTTTATTTCTCTTTCAGATAAATTATTATTTAAAACTGGTAGTTATGAAGTTTCCGACAGAGCAAAAGAAATCTTAGGAAAAGTTGCGACAGTTGTTAATGGTAAACCTGATTTTGAGTGTATGGTAGAAGGACACACTGATAGCAGATCTTATGAGAGAGGTGTATTAATTGATAATTGGGATTTAAGTGTTAAAAGAGCTACATCTATTGTTAGAGTACTTAAAGATTTAAATGTTAATCCAGGAAAATTAATAGCCGCAGGAAGAAGTTTTTACGACCCTTTAGTTGATAATGACACCCCTGAGAATAGAGCAACTAACAGACGAACTAGAATTATCATAATGCCTAAAATCGATCAGTTTTATGACATGATTGAACAAGAAATGCAAAATCTAACTAAATAAATATTTTCTAGTAAATATTAAAAAACCCACTATGTGTGGGTTTTTTTATGAAATAATTTTAAGTTTTGAAAACCTTAAAAGCAACTTTTTAATCCCAGCTTTATCAAATTTAATTTCTGCTTTTTTATCAGCACCGATACCCTCTATAGAGACTACAACTCCTTTTCCGAATCTTTCATGCATAACAATATTACCCATTGAAAGATTATTATCAAAAAGATTTGATTTAGTTGAAGATTTAATCTTCACAAAGTTTGCAGCAGGTCTTCTTTGAGGTTTTTTGAATCTTATTCCTGTTTTATTGTATTGCGGATTTGATTGGAAATTTCTTGAAATAGATTTTTGAACTACATTGTTTTGTAAAAATTCTTCTTTTATCTCATCAATAAATCTACTTTTTTCAGAGTCAACTAACTTCCCCCATCTATATCTTGATAGTACATAGGAAAGAAATATTTTTTTCTCTGCACGTGTTAGTGCTACATAGAATAACCTTCTCTCCTCCTCTAACTCAGTTCTAGAATTTAGATTCATTGCACTAGGAAATAAATTCTCTTCAAGCCCTACTATATAAACATATGGAAATTCTAAACCTTTTGCTAAGTGAATTGTCATTAATGAAACTTTATTTTTATCATCACTTTCTTGATCTTGATCTGTAGCAAGTGCTACATTTTGTAAAAATGAAGAAACAGAGACATCATTTTCTTCAGTATTATCCACAAAATCTTTAATCCCGTTTAATAACTCCTCAATGTTTTGAATTCTGTTAACCCCCTCTAAAGATTCATCATTTTTATAGAGGTTATATAAACCTGACTGTTTTAATATTTCTTTTGTAATCTCAAATACATTTAGAGAATCTAATTTTACCTTAATACTTTCAATCATTACAACAAAATCTAATAATTTATTTTTTGTTGAATTATTTATAATATCAAATGATTTTGAATATTTTTTGATAAAATTAAAATCTGATTCGGAATATTTTTTTGCTTCAACAGAAACTTTATTTAAAGTTGTTTGACCAATACCTCTAGGCGGAAAATTAATTATTCTTTTAAATGCTTGTTCATCATCAAAATTAATCAGAAGCCTTAAATAAGCTAAAACATCCTTAATTTCCTTTCTTTGATAAAATGAAAGTCCTCCATATACTCTGTATGGAATGTTTTTTTTTCTTAATGCATCCTCAAAAGAACGAGATTGTGCATTAGTTCTATAGAGAATTGCAAAATCACTGTTTTGTAATTGATTTTGCATCTTATATTCAAAAATTGAACTTGCAACAAACCTACCTTCCTCACCGTCAGTCAGCAATTTATTAACACTTATTTTTTCACCTGACTCGTTTTCAGTCCAAACATTTTTTTTTAATCTTTTTTGATTATTTTCAATTAAACTGTTGGCAGCATTTACTATATTTTTTGTGGACCTATAATTTTGCTCTAATCTAAAGAGTTTTGCATCAGGAAAATCCTTTTGGAAATTTAATATATTATTGATATTTGCCCCCCTAAAGCTATATATACTCTGTGCATCATCACCAACTACACAAATATTTTGAAATTTATCAGATAAAGCTCTAATAATAAGATATTGAGAATGATTTGTATCCTGATACTCATCCACTAAAATATATCTAAATATATTTTGATATTTAGAAAGCGTTTCTGGATAACGACTTAATAACTCATTAGTTTTCAATAAAAGGTCATCAAAATCCATTGCACCAGCCTTAAAGCATCTGTCTACGTATTGTTTATAGATTTGGATAAACTTTGATCTATTGGCAATTTTATCAGAAAATAACATTTCTTCATCATTTTCATAGTCTAGAGGAGTAATAAAATTATTTTTCATTGACGATATTCTAGAAAAAATCGATTTATACTTATATTGATCCTTGTCAAGATTTAACTCCTTTATAATTCTTCCTACTAGTTTTTGAGAGTCGTCTGAATCATAAATTGTAAAATTTGAGGTATAGCCAATTTTATGAGCTTCAATCCTTAATATTCTCGCAAATACAGAGTGAAATGTACCCATCCAAAGATTTTTTGCTTCATCACCTACAATTCTAGCAATTCTTTCTTTCATTTCTTTTGCTGCTTTGTTTGTGAAAGTCAAGGCTAGTATATTAAAGGGATCAATTTCCTGAGTCATTAAGTAGGCAATTTTATATGTGAGAACTCTAGTTTTTCCAGAACCAGCGCCGGCAATTACTATCATAGGACCATCCATTTGAAGAGTGGACTCAAGTTGTGAATTATTTAGATTATTTAAAAAATCTTTCAATGGAATAATTTGTTGTTAAATTAAATATAGTTTGACAAAAAAATTCATATTAATTTACTTAGTTATAAACAAAAATTAGTAATCGGATAAGTAAAAAAATCTTAAATTTAAGATGATGAATAAAGATGTCTTAAATACTTCTATTGAATTTTTAAAAGGAGTTGGTCCTAACAGAGCAAAGCTTATTAAAAATGAACTTAAAATATCTAAATTCAAAGACTTATTATTTCATTTCCCATTCAGATATATAGATAAAACAAAATATCATAAAATTTCTGAAATTAATTTCAATAGTTCTGAAATACAATTAATAGGTAAGATTACGGAATTAAAGGAATTAGGGGTAGGTTCAAAAAAAAGATTAAGTGCAAGTTTCTCAGATAATACTGGAAGTATTCAATTAGTATGGTTTAAAACAAGTAAATGGATAATTGATTCAATTAAGCTAAATCAAACTTATATAGTATTTGGTAAGATTAACAATTACAATAATAACATATCTATTGCCCACCCCGAACTTGAGATATACAGTAAAGAAAATATTAAAAATAGAACAAATTTATTTGCAGTATATCCCTCTACTGAAAACCTGAATAAGAGAGGAATCACTAACAAAGTATTTTCAAAATTAGTTGAAGAACTTTTAATTAGCATAAATACCGATATTAAGGAGAATTTGCCAAAGTATATTTTAGATAAATATAATTTAATAGGAAGACGTCAATCATTAATATCTATTCACAAACCTAGAACATCAGATGATTTAAAAAAAGCTATTAACCGATTAAAATTCGAAGAAATATTTTACTTACAAATTAGATTAATAAAGAAAAACATTACTCGAAAAGATAAAATTAAGGGTTATGTTTTTAACCAAATTGGAGATAAATTTGAAGAATTCTACAACAATCATCTAAAATTCAAATTGACAAATGCTCAAAAGAGAGTCATAAAAGAGATAAGAAATGATTTAGGAAGTGGTGCTCAAATGAATAGGCTATTGCAGGGGGATGTTGGATCTGGTAAGACTATAGTTGCATTCATGGCTGCGTTAATTGCTATAGGAAATGGATTTCAAACATGTATAATGACCCCTACTGAAATTTTGTCATACCAACATTATAACAAGTTTTATGAAATATGTAACTTATTGAATATCAATATAAAAATATTAACTGGGTCAAGAAAAGCTTCAAATAAAAAAGATATAAAAGAAAGCTTAAAGAAAGGTGAGATTGATTTATTAATTGGTACTCATGCATTAATATATGATAGTGTAGAATTTAGTAATTTAGGGCTAGCAATAATTGATGAGCAGCATAAATTTGGAGTTGCTCAAAGAAGTAAGCTTTGGCATAAAAATAGTTTACCTCCACACATTCTAATAATGACAGCCACACCAATTCCTAGAACACTTGCAATGTCAGCTTATGGGGATTTAGACATGTCTATTATTGATGAACTACCTCCAGGTAGAAAACATATTAATACATTTCATCAAACCAGCAAAGACAGACTCAAATTAATTGATTTTTTAAAAGCTGAAATTAAAAAAGGAAGACAAGCATATGTCGTTTACCCCCTAATAAAAGAAAGTGAAAAATTAGATTTTAAAGATTTACTTGATGGTTATGAAAGTTTTTCACGAGATTTTCCTATGCCTAAATATCAAATATCTATAGTTCATGGAAAGATGAATAATGAGGACAAGGAGTACGAAATGCAAAGATTTATAGAGAACAAGACTCAAATTTTAGTATCTACAACTGTAATAGAAGTTGGTGTAGATATCCCAAATGCATCTGTTATGATTATTGAAAGCGCTGAAAGATTTGGATTATCCCAACTACACCAACTAAGAGGTAGAGTCGGTAGAGGAAATCATAAAAGCTACTGTTTTTTAATAACAGGTAATAAGAAAACCAAAGAGAGTAAAATCCGAATGGAAACAATGGTAAAAACTAATAACGGCTTTATAATTGCTGAAAAAGATCTGGAAATCAGAGGACCAGGAAATATAATGGGAACTCAACAAAGCGGAGAAATGCCTTTAAAAGTAACAAGCCTTATTGGTGATAGTCGTTTAATTCAAAAAATCAGAAAATTAGTTGAGAGAATTATTCAAAAAGACCCCAAACTAAAAAATATAAATAACGCTATAATTCTTGAAAATTTAAAGAACATGATTGATAAAAAAGATATATGGGAATACATAAGCTGAAAAATTCTACTCTTTTATCAATTCTTCTATATATTTTTCAAACTCAAGCATAAAATATTCGTACTTCTCCCCTGTTGCTGGCCCGTTAAACCCAGTATGAATTCGTCTTACTTTTTGATACTTATCAATAACTATTAAAGTTGGATATGACATCAATGTATCTAGGGAGGGTAGTTTTTTAGCAGCATCGATTTTACTACTAGTGCCAAATTGAGCCAATAAAATATCATAATCAATATCTAATCTGTTTTTTAGTTTTTTTAAATTAACTAATGCATTCTCCTCAGATTTTGCGAATTCAAATGCAATTGATGTAATCATAATTTCATCAAATTTCTTACTTAATGAAGACAAGTATCTTGTTTCATCTAAACAATTTGGACACCATGAACCCATGATTTGAACTAGATTTACTTTTCCGAGAAACTTACTATCATCACTTGTAATTAAAGATCCTTCTGTATTATTAAAACTATAAGTAAATTTTTCATAACCTTTTTTCATTTTTGTCAAACCATAAGGATCTGAAAGACTGAACCCACTCTGCTTAAATCCAATAAATTTTTCAGAATCATAATTACCTCGGTAAATAATACCTTTTATAGTGTCATTATTTAATACACCATCAATCATATAACCCCTATAGCCATTAAAATTAGACATCCTTATTCTATTAGAACTGACTACACCTTGCATAAAACCATAATCTCCAGTTTCTGTTCTAATCGTACCATCTACATTTTGAATGCTTTGATTTACTATCATTTCTGAGTCAAATGCATCCTCCTCCTTATAATTAAAAATAATCCTCCAATTTCCATTAAAATTTTCAAAAGAATCATCATATTCAAATCTTTTAACACCAACTTTCGCATAGAAAGGTATCTTTCTATCAAGACTATTGTTATAATAATAACCTTTTAACGAATCTTTGTGATTAAAATACATTATTATATCCTCAAAAAAAGGAGATTCTACTATTAATGAATCATTATCACTTTGGCTAATAAATAACTCTACAACCTCTTTTGAATTAGAAATTGTCATAAGTGAATCTTGGATACTAAAGTTGAAAGGGATTTGTATTGAATCATTAGCTTTTAAAAAACCCACATAATCACTTTCGTAATAACTTCTCTTATTACAGCTTATTATAATTAAACAAAAAATAAAATATAAAAGCTTATTCATAATTTAAATATCTGTTAAATATAATTATTATAAAAGTTTTGATTTCATTAGATTGCGAGTATTATTATATTTGCTACTAATTCATATCATTTCTAATGAAAATATCTTACAACTGGCTTAAAGAATACCTTAATTTTAAAGATAATCACGAATCAATTGGTGAAAAATTAACATCCTTAGGGCTTGAAGTTGAAGGAATTACAAAATTTGAATCAATTCCTGGAGGATTAGAAGGAGTTGTTGTTGGTAAAACTAAATCTGTAAAAAAACACCCCAACGCTGATAGACTCAAAATAACTTCAGTTGATGTCGGAGCTGATGAATTATTACAAATAGTATGTGGAGCTCCTAATGTTGATAAAAATCAAACAGTTGCTGTTGCAACATCCGGAACCACCTTATATCCAAATAACGAAAAAATTAAGATTAAAAAAAGTAAGATTAGAGGCGAGATTAGCAATGGAATGATTTGTGGTCAAGATGAATTAAATCTTGGTGAATTTGATCATGGAATAATGATTCTAGATGATAAGCATAAGCCTGGAACCCCATTAAAGAAATTATTTCATGTAGATACTGATTGGATTTATGAAATTGGACTAACTCCAAATAGAGCTGATGCAATGAGTCATTATGGAACTGCAAGAGATTTAAGAGCAAGACTTTTACACGAGGGTAAAAATCTTGAACTAAAAACCCCTTCCGTTAGTAATTTTAGTATTGACAAAAGAACTAAAAACATTAAAATTAATATTGACGATAACAGCTTAACACCAAGATACTGTGGAATTGTTATGGAAAATATTAAAATTGATAATTCTCCTGAATGGTTAAAAAATAAAATTATTTCAATTGGCTTAAGTCCTATCAATAACATTGTTGATATTACAAATTTTGTAATGCATGATCTTGGACAACCTCTTCACGCATTTGACTATGAAAAAATTGAAGGAGAAACAATCAATGTAAAAAAGCACAATAAGAATATTAAATTTAAAACTCTTGATGAAGTAGAAAGAGAAATCACAAAAGATGATTTAATGATTTGTAATTCTAAAAAACCAATGTGTATTGCTGGTATATTTGGTGGAATTGATTCAGGTGTTTCAAAAGAAACTAACACTATTTTTATTGAAAGTGCCTACTTTGACCCAATTAGTGTAAGGAAAAGCGCTAAACATCATAATTTAAGCACTGATTCTTCTTATAGATTTGAAAGAGGCATAGACCCAAATACAACTAAATACGCGCTTAAAAGAGCTGTATTAATGATAAAAGAAATATGTAAGGACTCAATTGTTTCAAGTGATTTAATTGATTTGTATCCAAAAACTCTAGAAGACACACAGATTATTTTAGGTTTTGATAAAATTCAGAAAATAATAGGTCAAAAAATTGAGAAAGAAACCATAAAGAACATTATTAGTTCACTAGATATTAAAATCAATAGTATAACAGAATCTAATCTTGGACTTTCAATTCCTCATTTTAGAAATGATGTCAAAAGAGAAGCTGATGTAATTGAAGAAATTTTAAGAATTTATGGATATAACAATATAGAATCTTCAAAAAAAGTAAACCAAACTATTATACTCAATAAAGAAAATATAAAGAATAAAATTGTTGACAGTATTTCTAACCATCTAGTCTCTATTGGATTTTATGAAATAATGACAAATTCTCTTGTTTCAAATCAAAAAAACGAATTGAATAAAGATGATAATGATTTGCAAAATGTCAATATCCTAAATTTTTCCAGTGCTGATCAATCACAATTAAGAAACTCAATGATTTTTTCAGGATTAGATGTAATTAAATACAACCTAAATCGAAAGAAAAATAATTTGAAATTATTTGAAATTGGAAAAGAATACCATAAATCAAATAATGGTAAATACCTAGAGAAAGAAAAATTATCAGTATTCATTTATGGTGACAGGAACAACTTAAATTGGAACACTCAAAATAAAAAGTCTGATTTTTTCTACCTAAAAGGAGTTGTAAACTCTATTATTAAAAAACTTGGATTTAACAGTGTTAAATCAAAAACACTAACTACTAATAATATTCAAGAAGGAGAAACAATATACTATCAGAAGTCAGAAATTTTTAGTTACGGAATAATTGATGATAAAATTTGTAAGAAATTTGAAATTAATGAAAATGTTCTTTACGCAGAATTAGATGTTAATATGATAATAGATAAATATAGCGACCAACCTATTCATTTTAAAAAGATTTCAAAATTCCCAGAAGTCTCAAGAGATTTATCCATATTAATAGATAAAGAGGTGAGATTTGAAGATATATATAAGACTGTAAGACAAATTAACCAAAAACTTATCAAAGAGATTTCTTTATTCGATGTATTTCAAGGAAAAAATCTTCCTGATGACAAGAAAAGCTATGGAATTGCATTTAAGATACAAGATAATGATAAAACATTGTCGGAATCTGAAATCGAAGGATTGATGAAAAAGATTATTTCTAAAATTGAAAAAGATTTCAAAGCTGAGTTAAGATAGATTATACATTGATTCTCTAAGCTCTTTTATCTTAGTATCACTCATATACTCATCGAATTTTATGTATCTATCTATCACACCTTTTGGTGTAAGCTCTACAATTCTGTTAGCAATGGTTTTCGCAAATTGGTGGTCATGAGTTGAAAAAAGTACAGTTCCTTTAAAATTATTTAATGAATTATTAAAAGCTGTGATACTCTCTAAATCTAAATGATTAGTAGGTTCATCTAATATCAAAACATTACCTTTTTTCATCATCATCTTTGAAATCATACATCTAACTTTTTCACCACCTGATAAAACAGTGCATTTTTTCAGTGCTTCTTCCCCAGAAAATATCATTTTACCTAAAAAACCCCTTAGATAAACCTCTTCTCTTTCTTCTTCTGTTTTAGCCCAATTTCTCAACCAATCAACTAATGAAATATTTTTAACGAAAAATTGACTATTGTCTAAAGGTAAATATGAATGATTGGTAGTAACTCCCCATTTAAAATTACCAGAATCAGAAGTTAAATTATCTGTAATGATTTGATAAAAACTAGTTGTTGCACGAGAATCCCTCGAATAAAGAAGCACTTTATCTCCTTTGGCTAGGTTTAAATCTATTTTACTAAACAACAATTCATTATCAATTGATTTTGACAGCTCTTCTACATTTAAGATTTGATCTCCAGCCTCTCTTTCTCTCTCAAAAATTATTGCTGGATATCTTCTACTAGAAGGTTTTATTTCATGTATATTAAGTTTTTCAATCATTTTCTTTCTACTTGTTGCTTGTTTACTTTTAGCAACATTAGCACTAAAACGAGCAATAAACTCTTCTAACTCTTTCTTCTTTTCTTCAGCTTTTTTATTCTGTTGAGCTCTTTGTCTAGCTGCTAATTGTGAAGATTCATACCAAAAAGTATAATTTCCAGAATAATGATTTATTTTTCCAAAATCAATATCAGAAATATGAGTACATACAGAATCTAAAAAATGTCTATCATGAGAAACAACTATAATACAATTATCAAAGTTTGCTAAATAATCTTCGAGCCAAGTTATAGTTTCATAATCTAAATCATTAGTTGGCTCATCCATAATTAAAACGTCGGGGTTACCAAACAAAGATTTTGCAAGTAAAACCCTAACTTTTAATTTAGGGTCTATATCTATCATTTTTGTTTGATGCAAATGCTCTTTTACTCCTAAATTCGACAATAATGAAGCTGCATTACTTTCTGCATTCCAACCATCCATTTCTTCATACTTAACTTGTAGTGAACCAATTTTTTCAGCATTTTCGTCTGAATAATTTTCGTATAAATGATCAATCTCTTTTTTTATTTGAAAAAGAGATAAATTTCCCATTATAACAGTTTCAAGAACGGTATTTTCATCATAAAGAGTGTGATCTTGATCTAAAACAGACATTCTTTTCCCTGGCTCAAGATTAACATTCCCTGATGTAGGGTCAACTTTACCACTTAAAATTTTTAGAAAAGTAGATTTACCAGCTCCATTAGCTCCAATTATTCCATAACAATTACCATCATTAAAAGATGTATTTACATTGTCAAAAAGAATTCTTTTGCCAAACTGAATTGAAAGATTTGATACTGAAAGCATTTTAAATTTTTATTTGGCGCAAAAATAGAAATTAATTCCCTTTTTTGTGATCTTTTAAAAATTTATCTAAACCAATATCTGTAAGCGGATGTTTTAATAAGCCTGTGATAGATGAAAGTGGAGATGTAATTACATCTGCACCAATTTTTGCACAGTCTATAATATGCATTGTGTGTCTAATTGAGGCAGCTAAAATTTCTGTTTTAAAATCATAATTATCATATATATCTCTTATTTCTGAAATCAAATTCAATCCGTCAGTGGAAATATCATCTAATCTACCTAGAAATGGAGAAACATAAGTAGCTCCAGCTTTTGCAGCTAATAATGCTTGCCCTGCTGAAAAGACTAGAGTAACATTGGTTTTAATCCCTTTACTTGAAAAATATTTAGCAGCCTTAACGCCATCTTTAATCATTGGAAGTTTTACTACTATTTGGTTGTTAAGAGAAGCTATTTCTTCGCCTTCAATAACCATATTTTTAAAATCAGTAGCTATTACCTCTGCAGAAACATCTCCATCTACTATTTCACAAATATCTTTATAATGTTGGAGAATGTTATTTTTTCCGGTAATCCCCTCTTTTGCCATAAGGGATGGGTTTGTTGTAACTCCGTCTAAAATTCCAAGATCCTGAGCCTCCTTAATTTGATTTAAATTTGCTGTATCAATAAAAAATTTCATGTAATTAATTTATTCAAATTTACAATAAAATAAAAATGAAATACTAATTAAAAAATTAAAAATTAAAAAAGTTTTAAAACTAAATATTCAAATATACGCTGAGGTAAAATAAACTTTAAAATTATTCCAAATCTTTCAAGAAATACGCCTGAAACATACTTTTTCTTAGGCTTTTTTAATTGAATGATTTTATGAACTAATCTAGCGACTTTAATAGGATTAGCACCCTTAGTAATATTTTCATTCATTTTGTCTAAAGAAGACTTATATTTATGTTCATATGGTGACCCTTTTATAACTGGTGAATGAAATCTTCCTTTTGATATATTAGTTAAATAATCTCCTGGAGCAATACACACTACATTAACATTAAATTCTTTAGTTTCCATGTTTAAAGTTTCTGAAATAATATCTAGAGAAGCTTTTCCTGCACTATAAATCGATCTAAATGGGGTGCCAATATGACCAGCTATTGAAGTAATATTAATTATAAGTCCCGCTCTATTTCCCCTCATAAAAGGCAAGACCTTTTTCATGAGATTTATAGGTCCATATAGATTTGTTTTGAAATGTTTTTCAATTTCATCATTTGGGGTTTCCTCCATAGGACCAGTTATTCCGACTCCGGCATTATTGATGAGAATATCAATTTTCCCATGTTCTTTAATAATTTTGTCAATACAATTATTGATTGATGTATCTGAAGTTACATCTAATTGAATAGGTGTAAAAGCCACATCAGTCAACTTGTCAATATTTCTGCTCGATCCATAAACAAAATATTCACTTTTAGAACTTAAATATGTTGCAATTGATTTACCAATTCCTGAAGATCCGCCGGTAATTAAAATAACTTTTGACATAATGATACAAAAATGGCAAGCTATCTACATCACACTGCTACAACCGAATACCTTTGCTGTGTTCCCACCCTGGAGGATTAATCAGGAGCTAGTTGTGTAGGACTTGCCATTTCAAATATACAATTAAATAAAATTAGAGAACAATAATTTTTGAGTATGTTTAAAAATATAGCTTAAATTTGAGGTAATAATGAAAATGATTAAAACATATATATTTAGAATATTGCCTATTATTCTTTTTACTATTATATCGTGTAATGAAGTTGACTCAAAAATTAATATTTCCATTTCACACAACATTATAAACGGAAAAATTAAATTAAATGACACCCTTAAAATAAAGGTGGATTTTTTAGCAACTAAAAACTTCAAGGATAATGATTTAAATAATTTATTGTTCGATTTAAAGTCAAATAATAACAAATACGAGTTAAAACCAATTGATTATGATGAAACAACTAAAGAATATCATTTTCTTCTTGATAAAATTTCATTAGGTAAAAAAGAACTAATCATAAAACTTAACAACATTAATAAAAGAGTAAATTTCACTCTTCTTAACGACAAAGCTCCAAAAATATATAATTATGAAATAATCAATGAATTTAGCAGAGATCTAGATTCATACACACAAGGCTTTGAATTTTATAACGATACACTATACGAAAGTTTAGGTAGATACGGAAAGTCAAAACTAGTTAAAGTTGATTTTAAAAACGGTAAACAGCTAAAGGAGGCAAAACTTTCGTCGAATTATTTTGCAGAAGGAATCACTATAATGAATGATAAGATTTATCAACTAACATGGAAGGAAAAAGTTGGATTTGTGTATGATGTAAATAATTTTAATAAATTAAAATCGTTTGACTACAAAAAGAGCATTGAAGGATGGGGAATTTGCAATGATGGGTTAAGACTTTATAAAAGTGATGGAACCGAAAAAATATGGTTTTTAAACTCTGAAAATCAAAAAGAAGAAGGGTTTATTGAAATTTATACGAATAAAAATAAAGTTGTTGGATTAAATGAGCTTGAGTGGGTTGAAGGAAAAATTTATGCTAATAGGTATCTTTTTGAAGGAATTGCCATTATAAATCCGAGTAATGGAGCCATTGATGGAGTTATAAATTTATCCTCATTAAAAGGAAAAGTAACACAGCATGAAAATTTAAATGTTATTAATGGTATTGCATATAATAAAAAGAGAAATTCAATTTTCGTAACTGGGAAAATGTGGGATAAAATTTTTGAAATAAGAATTAAAGAAAAAGAATGAAATACAGAAATATAATAAAAATATCTTTGCTTTTTTTTGGAATAATTTCTTGGAATGCTTGTGATAATGATATTGATTTTGAACTAAATGAGAATTCATTAAGATTTTCCAAAGACACTGTATATTTAGATACTGTATTCACAAATATCGGATCAAGCACATACAACCTTAAAGTTTATAATAACTCAAGTGAAAATGTTCTTATTCCAGAGATAAAATTAAGTAACGGAGACAGCTCTTTTTACAGACTAAATGTTGACGGTATATATGATCAAGATGACAATCAAGGTAAAAGATTTGAAAACATTGAATTACTTGCAAATGACAGCCTCTATATTTTTATAGAAACCACCATAGACATTAATGATATCAACACACAAGAAAATTCTTTTTTATATGAAGATAAAATTGAGTTTATGAGTACCAATAACACTCAAGAAGTAAATCTTATTTCACTTGTCAAAGATGCCGTTTTCATTTATCCTAACAGATATGAACAAAACCAACAATTCGTCTATGAAACATTATCTATAGATTTCAACGGAGATGGTATAAATGAAGAAACCAATATAAGGGGGCGATATCTGAATGATGATGAATTGAACTTTACAAATGAAAAACCATATGTTATATATGGATATGCTGCAGTAGGAACAGGAAAGGAATTATTAATTGATAAAGGTTCCAGAATTCATTTTCATGATAATTCTGGATTAATTATTACTAATGGAGGAAGTATTAAAGCTAATGGAGAATTTAGTCAAAATCAAAATATTTTAGAAAATGAAATAATTTTTGAAGGTGATAGATTAGAACCCTATTTTGAAAATATTCCTGGTCAGTGGGGAACAATTTGGTTATTAGACGGAAGCATAAATAACCAATTTAACTTTTGCACAATTAAAAACTCATCTGTTGGAATATATACTAATGGTGGTGATAATTATGATGATTATAAATTAAATTTGAACGGAGTTCAAATATACAATAGTAGTAATTTTGGGATTTTAGCAATATCATCTTCTATATATGCTGAAAATTTAATTATAAACAAGTCTGGTCAATCTTCGTTTGCTGGAACCTATGGTGGTAAATACCAATTAAATCATTGCACTATATCAAATTTCTGGAATTTAGGAATCAGACAATATCCTTCTACACTTTTTAATAATTTTTATATTGATTCTAATGAAAATGAATTTATAAACGAAGTTTTTGAAGTTAATATAAACAACTCAGTAATTGACGGAAACCAAAACATTGAATTCCTAATTGATCAGCTAGGTGATTCTGAACTAAATTATTTACTCTCAAATACTATGATTAAGTTTAATGACATTAATAATTACTTTTCAAATGACCCTAGGTATAATTTTTCAAACAATATGCATTATGAAAATCTTTATGAAAATTTGAATTCAAGCTTTATAGACCCATTTCTTAATGATTTACGTATTAACCAACATTCTGAACTGATTGGATTAGGTGATTTAGAATTTACGATAAACTCTCCACTAGATATTTTAAACAATAATAGAACAAACGTAGCTGATCTTGGAGCTTATCAACATGTTATAATAGAAGATTAAGCTACAAACAACGGTCTTTTACTCATAAATTTTGACACTTCATCAGCAATTTCTTTTAAAACTAATTCATCTGAACTATTCACAATAGACCTGTCGATTAAGTCAACTATTTTAACCATATCGCTTTCGACTAGTCCTCTTGTAGTTACAGCAGCAGTACCAACTCTAATTCCTGATGTGACAAATGGAGATTTATCATCAAATGGAACCATATTTTTATTCACAGTAATTTCAGCTAGACCAAGAACTGCTTCAGCATCTTTTCCTGTTATGTCTTTATTACGTAAATCGATAAGCATCATATGATTGTCTGTTCCTCCTGAAATAATTTTATATTCCCTTTTAATAAACTCATCAGCCATAACCTTGGCATTCTTTTTTACCTGCAATATATAATGAAGGAAATTTTCAGAAAGAGCTTCTCCAAAAGCAATTGCTTTTGCAGCAATTACATGTTCAAGAGGTCCGCCTTGATTTCCAGGAAAAATAGCAGAATCAAGCAAGGAAGACATTTTTCTTAAAGAGCCATTTTTTAATTTTATACCAAATGGGTTATCAAAATCTTGACCCATCAAAATTAACCCACCTCTTGGACCTCTTAAAGTCTTATGAGTAGTTGTTGTAACAATATGGCAATGAGGTATTGGATCATTTAATATACCTTTAGCAATTAATCCTGATGGGTGTGAAATATCCGCTAACAATAAAGCACCTACTGAATCCGCAATTTTCCTAAATCTTTTAAAGTCAATATCTCTTGAATAAGCAGAAGCTCCCGCAATGATTAATTGCGGTAATTCCTTTTTTGCAATTTTTTCTATTTTATTATAATCAAGCATTCCAGTTGTTTCATCAACCCCATAAAAAACTGGGTTGTATAATTTACCTGAAAAATTAACACTCGAACCGTGGGTTAAATGACCTCCATGTGATAAATCAAAACCTAAAATTTTATCGCCTGGCTTTAAACAAGCAAAAAATACAGCAGAATTTGCTTGACTACCTGAATGAGGCTGTACATTAGCCCAGCAAGCTCCAAATAATTCTTTAGCTCTAGAAATAGCTAATGATTCAATTTCATCAACAACTTGACAACCACCATAATATCTTTTACCCGGGTATCCTTCAGCATATTTATTTGTTAATATAGATCCCGTAGCAGACATAACTTGTTCACTTGTAAAATTTTCAGATGCAATTAGCTCTAATCCATCCGTTTGTCTTTTCATTTCAGCATCTATTAAACTAAATATCTCCTTATCTTTTTGCATATTTGTATATATATTTTGATAAAAACAAAATTAAACAATTGAAAAAATAAAATATTAGAATTAATAACATTAATACATTACTTATTAATACTTAATTAACAGTTATGAATTTTAGACATATATTACTGATATTCCTTACAATAGGATTAAGCTGTAGCCCAGTTAAAAAAATAAATGAAAATGTAATTTCTGGAGAATTTGATAAGGCTATTAATAAAACTATTGAAGAGTTAAAAAAGACAAAAAACAAAAAGAAAAAAAGCCAATATGAATCTATTTTAATAGACGTTTTTAATAGGTCAGTAATTAAATCTGAAAATAGAATTTCTCAACTAAAAAGAGATGGTAATCCTGAATTATATAACAAAATTTACTTTGAATATCAAAACCTTATAGATAGACAAAACAAACTAATGAATATTACATCAAATAGTTTAAGATTTAATTTTAAAAACTATGATAATCAACTTATAGAATACCGATATAAAACATCTGATTATTACCTAGAAGTTTCGAAAAACCTAATTTCAAAAGATAATAAGATAGACTATAGAAATGCATATAATTATCTGATTATCATAGAATCAATTAATTCAAATTATCTTCAAACTAGGTCATTAATTAATTTATGTTTATCAAGAGGCAAGGACCACATTTTATTAAGTGTTTTGAATGAATCAAATTCCGTTATTTATAAAGAACTCCAAGAAGATATCTTAAATATTGATAGCTATGATTTAAATTCTAAATGGAAATCTTTTTACAGCAATAAAGAACAATACAAGGGAAAATATGATTATTATATTGATTTAGCTTTTAAGAGTTTTATTATATCTCCAGAAAGAATTTTAGAAAAAGAAAATATAAAAGAAAAGAACATAAAAGATGGTTACACTTATCAATTAGATGATAATGGGAATGTTATGAAGGATAGTTTAGGAAATGATATAAAAATTGATAAGATTGTAAAAATTTCAGCGAAAACTATTGAATTTAATCAATCAAAATCTGCAAAGGTTATTGCAGAAATTAGATATTATAACATTAGGAAAAATATTGTTGAAAAATATCCTCTAGATAGTGAATTTTGGTTTAGAAATATATATCTTGAATTCACAGGAGATAAAAGAGTTTTAAGTAAAAGAGATAAAAAACTACTAATGGGTGGATTTATCCCATTTCCACCTGATGAGATTTTAATATTTAATAATTCAGAAAATATCAAACAAAAATTAAAAAATATTATATACAATTCATCTCAATAATATATGACCAATAAAGTTAACATAATAAACAAAAAAGCGAAGTTTGAGTATATTTTAAATGATTCATTCATTTCTGGAATTGTATTAACCGGGTCTGAGATAAAATCGATAAGAAGTAACAAGGTGTCTATCAGGGAGAGTTTTTGTAAATTTTATAAAGATGAGCTATTTATAATAAACTTGAATATAGAAAAATATCAATTTTCTAATGATGATTCATATAATCCCAAGAGACAAAGAAAGTTGTTATTAAATAAAAGAGAATTAAATAAACTTAAAAAGTCTGTTCAACAAAAAGGATCATCCATTATTCCTTACAAACTTTTTATAAATGAAAAGGGTTTTGCAAAAATTGAAATATTTACGGCTATAGGTAAAAAATTATACGATAAGAGAACGTCATTGAAAGACAAAGAAAATAAGAGAAGCCTAGATAGAATAAATAAAAAAGAAGGTTAAATTTTATTTTTTAATAATGGGACAAACTGAAAATCTCCAAAATCTTTGATCTCATACTCATTTTCTGCTTTTTTTAAATACAAAACCATTTTTTGTACTTCAGATCCTATTGGAACAACCAACCTTCCTCCTATTTTTAGTTGCGTGAATAATTTTTCAGGTATTTCTGAAGCACCTGCAGTCACAATTATCCCATCATATGGAGATTCTTCTACATATCCTATGTTTCCATCTCCGTATATCATTTTTTTTGGCCTATAATTAATTGAAGGTAAAAAAACTGAGGTTTTTCTATATAATTCTTTTATTCTCTCAATTGTAAACACTTTAGCGCCTATTTCACACAAAACAGCAGCTTGATAGCCACTCCCAGTACCAATTTCAAGTATCTTATCTCCTTTTTTGACGTTTAATAATTCAGTTTGGAAAGCAACAGTGAAAGGTTGAGAAATAGTTTGACCCGAACCAATTGGAAAAGCTTTATCTTGATATGCATGATCAATAAATCCAGAATCCATAAACAAATGTCTAGGAACATTTGCAATCGCATCAAGGACAGATAAATCTTTTATACCCTTATTTATCAATTCTTCAACAAGCTTATTCCTAAGTCCTTTGTGTTTATATGAATCAAGCATTCAACAATTTAAAATTAAATTTAAAACATATTAGCTTCAAAATATTAAATTTGTAAAAAAAAATATGTTGAAAGTAGGAGTAGTCGGCTGTGGTCATTTAGGCAAAATTCATATAAAACTTTTAATTCAGTCAAAAAATTATTCGCTTTCTGGAATTTATGACTCAAATTCAAAAATTTCTGAATTAGCTGCATTAGATTTTAAATGTAAAGCGTATCAAACTTTTGAATCTATGTTAGAGGAAATTGATGTTCTTGATATTGTTACTCCAACTCCATCCCATTATGAATATGCAAAAATAGCAATTCAAAAAGGTATCCACGTATTTATTGAAAAACCGGTATGCTCAAATATTTTTGAGTCTAATGAGTTGATAAATATTTCTAAATCACATGATGTGAAAATTCAGGTTGGTCATGTTGAAAGATTTAATCCTGCCTATACTGCGGTTGAAAAAAATATCAACAAACCAATGTTTATTGAATCACATAGACTTGCTAAATTTAATCCAAGAGGAACAGATGTTTCTGTAGTTTTAGATTTGATGATTCATGATATAGACATCATACTGAATTCTGTTAAATCAAATGTGAAGCAAATATCATCCAGCAGCGTTTCTGTTATTAGTGATAGTCCTGACATAGCCAATGCAAGGATTGAATTTGAAAATGGTTGTGTCGCAAATCTAACTGCTAGTAGAGTTTCATTAAAAAACATGCGAAAAACAAGATTTTTTCAGTCAGGAAAATATATTTCTATTGATTTTTTAAATAAAGAATCTGAAGTAGTAGAAATCGATGATGAAAGTTCTGGAATTCCTGTAATGACACTTGAATTAAATAATGGTAAGCAAAAGAGAATCTATTTCAACAAACCTACTATATTAGAAAATAATGCGATTTTAGATGAACTTGACAGTTTTGCTAACTCAATTAAAAATAATACAAAACCAAAGGTTGATATAGCTGATGGTCATAATGCTTTGGAAATTGCATTAAGAATAATCGATAACTTTAAATAATATGAAAAATATTTCTGTCATAGGCTCAGGAACAATGGGCAATGGAATTGCACAAACATTTGCTCTTTTTAATCATAAAGTAGTTCTTTACGATATAAATCTAGAAAGTCTTAAAAAAGCAAATACTACTATACTAAATAATCTAGAAAGAATGTTGAAAAAAGGTATAGTTTCAGATTCTGAAATGAAAAGGACTGTAGAAAATATTCATTCAACAACAGATTTTGAATCTGTTATAAATTCAGATTTAGTTATTGAAGCAGTAAGTGAGGATTTTGATATTAAAAAATCTATTTTTAAAAAACTTGATGAAAAATGCACAGAAAAAACTATACTAGCCTCAAACACTTCATCAATTTCCATTACAAAACTTGCTAATTCAACCAAAAGAAAGGGCAAAGTAATTGGAATGCATTTTATGAATCCAGTTCCTATTATGAAACTTGTTGAAATAATAAATTCAAAATACACAACTACAGACACAACAGATAGAATCATTGAGTTATCAAAAAAACTTAATAAAATTCCTTTAACAGTAAATGATTTTCCAGGCTTTATTTCAAATAGAATTTTAATGCCAATGATTAACGAAGCCATTGAAGCCTTAGATCAAGGAGTTGCAACAGTTAAAAATATTGATGGTATAATGAAATTAGGAATGGGACATCCAATGGGGCCATTACAATTAGCTGATCTTATTGGATTAGACGTATGTAAATCAATTCTTGAAGTTATGCTTGAGGGTTTAAATGATTCTAAATATAAACCAAATAAGCTGTTAAATGAATTAGTTAGTAATGGAAAACTTGGAGTTAAGTCAGGTGAGGGTTTTTATGACTATTCTAATACAAAGAAAGCCGAGTTTGTTTCTAAAAGATTTTGTTGATGATAAAGAAAAACATTAATAAAATACTAAGAGAAATTCCTGAATATGTTCAGTTAGTAGCGATTTCAAAAACTAAGTCTAATGAAGAAATATTAGATGCATATAATTCTGGACAAATATCTTTTGGTGAGAATAAAATTCAAGAAATGACTAAGAAATTTGAAGATTTACCAAAAAATATTGATTGGCATATGGTTGGACATGTTCAAAGCAATAAAATCAAATATATGGCCCCATTTGTTAATCTAATTCACGGAATTGATTCCTTTAAAGCCCTAAAGATTATAAATAAAGAGGGAGAGAAAAACAATAGATTGATAAAATGCTTACTTCAATTAAAAATATCAAATGAAACATCAAAATTTGGATTAGACGCTGAAGGCTTAAAAGAAATTATTTTTTCAGATGAATATAAATCAATGAATTATGTAAAAATTATCGGAATTATGTCAATGGCAAGCAATACATCAAAAAATGAATTAATAAAGAATGAATTCTTGTACGCAAGAAAAATATTTGAAGAAATAAAAAAGTTTGATGAAAAATTTAGTGTATTATCTATGGGAATGAGCAATGACTACAAGCTGGCGATTGATTGTGGTAGTAATATGATTAGAGTTGGAAGTTTAATTTTTGGATCTAGAAACTATTAGGCTATTTATACTGTTATAGACATAGAAACAACAGGAGGGTTATTCAATGAAGAAAAAATAACCGAAATTGCCATTTTCAAAATCGAAAAAAATGGAAATATTTTTAAATACCATAAGCTAATTAATCCACAAAAAAAAATTCAACCTTTTGTAAAAAAACTTACCGGAATTAGTAATGAAATGTTGAAGAATGAACCAATATTTAAGGATATTGCACACGAAATTAACGAATTTACTGAGGACTGCATTTTTGTAGCTCATAACGTTGATTTTGACTTTAGAGTTTTGAAGAAAGAATTTTCAAGAATTGGAATAAAATTTAAGAGAAAATTAATGTGTACAATTGAAATTTCTAAAATTGTCTTTCCTGAAAAAGAATCATACAGCTTAGGTAAATTAGTTTCAAGTCTTGGAATTGAAATTAATAACAGACATAGAGCAGATGGTGATGCAGAAGCTACATTACACTTATTCAAGATGTTAAAATCGAAAATTAAAGAAAAAGAGCTATATGAATTTATAAGATTTTATAATGGGTAAAATTTTGATTACAATAGTGGGACCAACTGCTGTTGGAAAAACATCCCTCGCTATAAAATTAGCGAAGCATTATAAAACTGAAGTGATTTCAGCCGATTCTAGGCAATTTTATAAAGAATTAAATATAGGAACTGCCAAACCATCAAAAAATCAACTAAAAGCAGTAAAACATCATTTAATTAATAATATCTCCCTTGAGAAAGACTATAATATTTCAGATTTTGAAAAAGATGCAACAATTTCCATAAATCAAGTTTTTAAAAATAATGATTATGCTATTCTTGTAGGTGGTTCAGGTCTTTATATAGACGCCGTGCTTTATGGTATTGATAAAATACCAAAAGTAGACAGTTCAATCAGAAAAAAACTTAATAAGGAATTTGATAAAAATGGAAATGTAAATTTGATTAAACAGTTAAAAGAACTAGACCCTATAACAGAATCAAAGATTGATTTAAATAATCATAGAAGAATTATCCGAGCACTTGAAGTGTGTATTTCAACTAAAAAACCTTACTCATCCTTTTTAAAATATCAAAGAACTACTTCAAAATACAATGAAATAATTTTAGGAGTAAATATGGATAGAAAAAAACTACACTTATTAATTAATAAAAGAGTGGACGATATGATCGAAAATGGACTTATAAAAGAGGTGGAAGGATTAATAGATTATAAGGATTTTAACTCCCTAAATACAATAGGTTACACAGAAATTCTTGATTATTTGGAAAATAAATCCAGTTTAGATTATGCAATTGAAAAAATTAAAACAAATACTAGAAGATACGCTAAAAGACAAATAACATGGTTTAAGTCTAATAAATCTATCAAATGGTATTCAGATAATTATAATTTTTCTGAAATAACAGAAATGATTAACTCCTATTCTACTCAACAATTAATCTGAATCCTTCTCCATGAATATTATTGATACTAACCTTGGGGTCTTTTTGAAGCTGTTTTCTTAATTTGGCAATATAAACATCCATACTTCTTGAAGTAAAATAATTATCGTCATGCCATATTCTAGTTAAAGCTAACTCTCTTGGCATGAGATCATTTAAATGAACTAATAACAATTTTAATAACATATTTTCTTTAGGAGATAACTTCACAGGCAATTCATCTTTAAATTTTAAGTGTCTCAATTTGGAATTGAAATGAAACAAACTAAATTTAAATTCAGTTTCTTCAGTGTCAATAATTGATGAAAGTTTATTCCTTTTCAAAATTGCTTTAATTTTAAAAAGTAAAACATCACTATCAAAAGGTTTTTTAAGATAATCGTCAGCACCAACTTTATAACCTTTTAAAACATCTTCTTTCATTGACTTAGCAGTTAAAAAAATTATCGGAATGTCAGGAGCAATACTTTTAATTTCAGTTGCTAATGTAAATCCATCTTTATACGGCATCATGACATCAAGAATACATAGATTAAATTCAAATTTTTTAAACTTTTCAAAACCTTCCATTCCGTTTTTAGCTAATACAACATCATATTCATTCATTTTTAAAAAATCTCTTAATATGATGCCAAAATTAGGATCATCTTCAACCAGTAAAATTCGTTTTTTGCTATTCATTTTTATTTATTTAATAGATTGAGTTGAATAGTAAATATACTACCCTCGTTAATTACACTTTCTACAGAAATATTTCCGTTATGAAAATCAATAATTTTTTTCACATAAGCAAGGCCTAAACCATGACCTTTTACATTATGTAAATCACCTGTTTGTTTTCTATAAAACTTATCAAATATCTTGGATTGAACAGATTTACTCATTCCAATACCATTATCTTTAATAATTATTAAAATCTTATTATTTATATTTTGTGTTTCAATGCTAATTTCTGGATTATTATCATTGTATTTTATGGCATTATCTAATATGTTAACCAGTACGTTAATAAGGTGAGTTTCATTTGCAATAACATGATGATGTTTTGCATTTTTTTGAGTTGTTATATTACCATTTCTATTTTCAACAATCAAGCTAACATGAGAAATTGCTAAGTCGACTAATTCGTTAATATCTTGTTTGGACTTTTCAATATTTAACTCGTTTCTTTCTAAATGACTAATCATTAAAACATTCTCTACTTGATCATGCATTCTATTATTTTCATCATAAATCATTTTTAGATATTTTTTTATCTTTTTTTTGTCTACGATTATTTTTGGATTTTTAATTGCAGATAATGCTAAATTAATAGTAGCTATTGGTGTTTTAAACTCATGAGTCATATTATTAATAAAGTCAGTTTTAATCTGCGAAATCTGTCTCTGCCTAAGTAATAAGAGTATTGTTGTAATATATGCAATTATTATAATTGATGTGAAAATAACGGAGGTGATTATTACAGAAATTAAAGAAGATAGTAGAAAAGGAGTTCTTGCTGGAAAAACAACCTTTAACGAATAATCTGTTAATTCATTTTCATCTTTAAAAACAGGAGATGAATAATTCTGTTTATAGAATTTAAATTGATTTGAAGATATACTAGTAATGCTATCTTTATTAAAGATACCATATTCAAAATCTAAATCAATATTCATTT
>CABXBH010000003.1 GCA_902510415.1 uncultured Bacteroidota bacterium
AAATGCTCACTTAAGAACTAGAACAAATACTTTTAGTGCTGTGATGAGAATACGTTCAAGCTTATCTTTTGCAATTCACGAATATTTCAACAAAAATGGCTTTTATTATGTTCACACGCCAATAATAACAGCCAGTGATGCTGAAGGTGCAGGTGAACAATTTAGAGTTTCCACTTTAGATCCGAAAAATCCAGCTCTTAACAAAAATGGAGAAGTGGACTATAAAGAAGATTTTTTTGGTAAAGAAACAAATCTAACTGTTTCAGGGCAACTAGAGGCTGAGGCCTATGCTATGTCAATGGGTAAAGTATATACATTTGGACCAACTTTTAGAGCTGAAAATTCAAATACTTCTAGACATTTATCAGAGTTTTGGATGATTGAACCTGAAGTTGCATTTATGGATATAAATGATAATATGAAATTAGCTGAAGATTTTTTAAAATATGTTTTATCCTACTTAATTAATAATAACATTGAAGATTTAAAATTTTTAGAAAACAGATTAATTACCGAAGAAAAGCAAAAACCTCAAAAGGAGAGAAGTGAATTAAGTCTAATAGAAAAATTAAACTTCGTAATTGAAAATAAGTTTAAAATTATAACTTATACAGAAGCTTATGAGATTTTGAAAAATTGTAAACCAAATAAAAAGAAAAAATTTAAATATTTAATTACTGAATGGGGGGCTGATTTACAGAGTGAACACGAAAGATTTTTAGTTGAAAAAGAATTTAAGTGTCCTGTTATTATTTACAACTATCCTGCAAAAATTAAATCTTTTTATATGAGATTAAATGAGGATGGAAAAACTGTGAGAGCAATGGATATTTTATTCCCAGGAATAGGAGAAATTGTGGGTGGTTCACAAAGGGAAGAAAGATTGGATATTTTATTAAATAAAATTAAAGAAGTGGGAATAGAAGAAGAAGAATTGTGGTGGTATTTAGAGCTTAGAAAATTTGGAACTGCTATTCATTCTGGATTTGGATTAGGCTTTGAAAGGCTTGTAATGTTTGCAACTGGCATGTCAAATATTAGAGATGTAATTCCTTTTCCAAGAACTCCACAAAACGCAGATTTTTAATATCAATGAAGCAATATTTAAAATTAAAACTATCTCAGAAATTATCTCCACAGCAAATTCAGCTTATGAAGTTAATTCAGCTTCCTACATTAGATTTTGAACAAAAAATACAGAGAGAAATCGAAGAAAATCCAGCTCTTGAAGAGGGTAAAAATTCAAAAGATGAAGATCAACAAGATAGTCAGGAAGATTATTCTGAGGATGATATTAATATTGACGATTATATAAATTATGATGATACTCCTTCATACAAGTTAAATTCAAATAATTCAGGAAGGCTAGAAGACAAAAATATTCCTTTTTCATCAGGTATTTCTTTTACCCAACATCTTTTATCTCAATTAAAACCAATAAGTCTAAGTGAAAAAAAAATGAAAATTGCTGAATTTCTTGTTGGAAGTATAGATGAGTCTGGCTATATAAGATTAGAAATAGAGGAAATAATTGATGATTTAGCATTTACTCAAAACCTTATTGTACATGAAGATGAGTTAAAAGAAATATTGAATATTGTTCAGGATTTTGATCCCCCAGGAGTGGGAGCATTATCACTCCAAGAATGTCTCATAATTCAATTAAGAAGAAAAAAAAGAAATAAATATATAGATTTAGCAATTGATATAATTGAGAATTCTTTTGAACAATTTTCAAAAAAACATTTTGAAAAATTGATGAATAAATATTCAATTGAAGAAGAGCAATTAAAAGAAATAATTAATTTAATCTCTAAACTTAATCCAAAACCTGGGGGGTCATATTCAGGTGGAGGTAAGCCTATAGAGCAGGTTATTCCAGATTTTAGAATCTCTATAGAGAATGATGAATTAACACTAGATCTTAATTATAGAAATAGTCCAGTTCTAAATATTTCAAGAGATTATGATGAAATGCTTAGAGGCTATAAATTAGAAAAAAACAAATCTAAATCACAAAAAGAGGCTATACAGTTTATTAAACAAAAGCTGGATTCTGCAAAATGGTTTATTGACGCTGTAAAACAAAGACAACAGACACTAATGATTACTATGCAGGCAATAATGAATTACCAAAGTGAATATTTTCTTACAGGCGATGAAAGAAAAATTAAACCTATGATTTTAAAAGATATTGCCAACGAAATAGAAATGGATATTTCTACAATTTCAAGAGTAGCAAATAGTAAATATGTTGATACACCTTATGGAACAAAGCTATTAAAAGAATTTTTTAGTGAATCCATGAAAACTACAAGTGGGGAAGAAATTTCAACTATAGAAATTAAAAAAATCTTAGAAAAAGTTGTTCGAAATGAAAACAAAAGAAAACCTGAAACAGATGAAAAACTGGTTAAAATTTTAAATGAAAAGGGGTACAAAATCGCAAGAAGGACAGTAGCAAAATATAGAGAACAACTTAATATTCCAGTTGCAAGGTTAAGAAAAGAAATTTAGCTTTTACTTTTTATTTAAAGAAACATCTCCAATTCTGGTGGTATAATTTATCTTAAGAGCATTTACCTTCCTTAATTCCTGTTTAATATCTCCAACAATACCCATATTGGTTTCTTTATCAACCTTAAGAGCAGTTGTTAAAAAAGGTCTTAACTCCTCTCTTTTAGACTCTCTTTCGGCATAAATAAAGGCGGGGATGTCTGAGACTTCTGAGAATTTATCGTTTAACTGGAGACGAGCTTCGGTTCCAAATTTTGATTGATATCCAAAATTAGGTTTCCCAGCATAGATATACATTACAAGTTCCTTTTTATCTAATTTTTCTACCTCGTTTGCTGCAGGCAACTCATTTTTTATCTTCAATTCGTTATCTCTCATTACGGTAGCAACCATAAAAAAGAATAAAAGCATAAAAACAATATCTGGAAGTGAGGCTGTATTAACAGCAGGCAAATCTCCTTTTTTCTTTTTGTTAAATTTTGACATAATAAAATATTATAATTACTGTACTTCAGATAATTTCTGAGGGTACTCTTTTCTTAGTCTATTAATATTTTCTTTTAGTTTATCTTTATTGCCAGGCCAATTAACATCTTTATAATTCTTCATCATTTCAGAATAACTATCTCCGAACAATTCTTGAGCTCTTACATTTCTCAAATGAGTGTATGCAGCTACTAACTCATTTTGGACAGAAATATAGGTTGCATAAGATGTTTCCCTCTCATTCTTAAGAGAAATAATTGCTTTATCAGGATTATCTGATGATTTAGAATCTCTTTTTCCCTTACAATAATTACAAGCATCTTCACCAGTTCCACCTCCATTATCTAAAAATTCAATCGCTGATGTTCGTAAATCTTCTAATTCCATTAATTCATCTTCTACTAAAAGTTGATCTTTACCGTTTAATAGAACAGTGAATATATTTTTCTGCTTGATTACCACATCCTCTTCAGATTCTTCCATAGGAGGAAGTTTTCTACTAATACCTGAATCCGTTTCAATTGTTGTAGTTACCAGAAAAAATATTAACAAAAGAAAAGCAATGTCAGCCATTGATCCTGCATTAACCTCTGGTGATGATCTTCTTGCCATAATTATTTATTTTCTGTTTTTAAATCCAAAGAACAACATTGTTCCACTTGCAATAAGTATAAGTGAATAAAACATGAATAATGCTGCTCCAATAAATTTTGAACTAGTTGCTGATAGGATTTTTCCTTCTCTCATTAGTGTTTCTTCACCCGAAGCAATAAGGAAACAAACAACAAATAAGCCTAAAAATGAACCGATTCCCTTTAAGGTATTCATAAGACTTGATTTATTACCAATCATATTTTTTATTCCAAAATACATTACAGATGAAACAATGATGAAAAGAACAAAATATGCATTGTATAAAATCATATCAATTCCTACAAGATTATCAAGTAAGATGACAAGAACAAAGATTATTCCTAATAGGGATAAACCGATAGCTGTGTATTTAAGTATATTATAAAAATTCATATTTATTATTTCTTATTGTTTACTAAAATATCCATAAGATCTATAGAGGCATTTTCCATATCGTTAACGATACTATCTATTTTGGCTATAATGTAGTTGTAAAAAATTTGAAGAATAATAGCTACAATTAACCCAAACACCGTAGTCAATAAGGCTACTTTAATACCTCCTGCAACAAGAGATGGTTGCATATCCCCGGCAGCTTCAATTTTATCAAATGCTTGAATCATACCTATTACTGTTCCCATGAAACCAAGCATCGGAGCAAGCGCAATAAACAGGGAAATCCAAGAAACATTTTTCTCTAATTGACCCATTTGTACACCTCCATATGCAATTACAGCCTTTTCAGCAGATTCGATTCCTTCACTAGATCTATCCAATCCCTGATAAAAAATAGATGCAACAGGTCCAGGAGTATTTCTACAAACTTCTTTTGCAGCATTTATACCACCTGATTTCATTGCAGCTTCAACTTCACTAGTTAATTTACTCGAGTCGGTTGAAGTAGAAAGGTTTAAATAAATAATTCTTTCTATAGCAATTGCAAGACCAAGAATAAGACATAATAAAACAATTCCCATAAAACCAGGTCCACCTTCAATAAACCTCTTTTTCAGTTCTTGGTGAAAGTTTAACTGCTCTTCCTCTACAGGCTCTTCCATAACAGGCTCTTCCATTTCAACAGCATCTGTTTGAACAGTATCTTGTTGCTCAGACATTTCCATTTCATCCTGTAAAGGAAATGCTTGATTCGATTGAACAAATATTAACGATAATATTGCTAATAAACTAAATAATCTTTTCATCTTTTTTTTGTTTAATATTTTTGAGTGTTAAAGATATAAAAATATATCACATAAATTACATAATATGCAGAGAGGAAGGGATTCGAACCCTCGATACACTTTTGGTGTATACACACTTTCCAGGCGTGCGCCTTCGACCACTCGGCCACCTCTCTAAGCACAGTTAACAAATAAAGAGAAAAAAAATTAATTATGAAATTTAATCAATAATTTTTTAGGCCAATTTAAACCTTAAAAACCTCCTTTGAATTATGGGTAGTTATTTTTGCAATTTCATTAAGTGAGAGATTGTATATGTCACAAAGCTTTTCTGCTATAATTTTAATGTTAGCGCTCTGATTTCTTTTACCTCTAAGCGGGGCTGGTGATAAATATGGGGAATCTGTTTCGAGAACAATATTTTTTATATCAATTTGATTCAAAAATTTATCAATCTTTCCGTTTTTAAAGGTTACTACTCCTCCAATTCCTAATTTCATATCTAACTCAATAATCTTATTTGCTTGTTCCAAATCACCCGAAAAACAATGAAAGACACCTCCATTTAATGGTTTATTATTAATCAGAACATTATAAATTTCATCAAATGATTCTCTGCAGTGTATAACAATAGGTAGGTGATTATTATTAGCAATCTCAATTTGCATCTCAAATGCCTTAGTTTGCATGCTCAAATTAGATTTATCCCAATATAAATCAATTCCTATTTCTCCTATAGCTACTATATGGTTGTTTTTTAATATATTTTGTACTAACGATATTTCATCTGAAAAATCTTTCCCAACATAACATGGGTGTAATCCTGACATCAAAAAAATATTTTCTGGGTATTTTTTTTGAAGATTAAACATCGATGAAGAATATTTAGAATTTATTGCGGGGAAAAATAGTCTTTTTACATTGTTGAAAAATGCATTCTCAATAACAATATCTATATCATTACTGAACTCATCAAGATAAAGATGGGTGTGAGTATCTGTAAATACCATTTTAGAAATTAACTAATTTCAAGAGCTTTTTTAATATTATTATTCATTAAAGTTTCTGTAGGATTTTCTAAAGCTTCTTTAATATGAACCAAAAAACCTACACTTTCTCTACCATCAATAATTCTGTGATCATAAGAAAGGGCCAAATACATTACAGGTCTAATTTCAACTTTTCCACTTACCGCAACAGGTCTTTGAACTATATTATGCATACCAAGAATTGCGCTTTGAGGTGGGTTAATTATTGGCGTTGAAAGCATACTTCCAAAAACACCTCCATTTGAGATAGTAAAAGTACCTCCCGTCATTTCGTCTACAGTGATTTGTCCATCTCTTGCTCTTTCAGCAAGTCTTTTAACCTCAAGTTCAACTCCTTTAAATGTAAGTTCTTCAGCACTTCTAATAACCGGAACCATCAAACCTTTTGGGCCGGAAACTGCAATACTTATATCACAATAATTATATGAAATCATTTCAGATTTATCTATCATTGAATTGACTGCTGGAAATTCTTGTAATGCTCTAACGCTAGCTAAAGTAAAAAAAGACATAAAACCTAAATTCACTCCATGCTTTTCTTTAAAAGTTTCTTTATATTTTTTTCTTAATTCAAAGATAGCGGACATATCTACTTCGTTAAAAGTTGTGAGCATAGCGGTTTCATTTTTTACCGAAACAAGTCTTTCCGCTACTTTTCTTCTTAACATTGAAAGCTTAGCTCTTGTTTGAGATCTTTTAGCATTATCTACATTTCCCATAGCAGGTTTGCCTAACAATATATCTTGCTTTGTAATTCTTCCCGCTTTACCTGTTCCTTTAATTTGAGATATATCAACATCTTTCTCAGCAACTAGCTTTCTAGCTGCAGGACTTAAAAAATCAGATTTTGAATTATCAGTTGAATTTTCATTTCTGGACTCTGGCTCTATAACTTCTTTAATTTCTTTTACCGCTGAACTAGCTTTTGAAACACCTTTAGCTGAAGTATCAATATGACATACAACTTGTCCAACTTGAACAACATCTCCCTCCTCAGCTTTAAGAAGAATAACCCCTGATTGTTCAGCGGGTAATTCTAATGTTGCCTTATCACTATCAATCTCTGCAATAATTTGATCCTTTTCAACATATTCGCCATCTGAGACTAACCACTGAGCAATTTCAACTTCTGAAATTGATTCACCTGGGGATGGTATCTGCATTTCTAAAATCATAAGATTAACATTTTTCTTTTTTAAAACTTGTGTTCTTAACCGTCTTCTAATATAGCAATTTAGTCAATAAATCCATTTAAATCATAATGAGAAAAAAATTCCCAAATCAATTCAGATGAGTTAATATCTTCCGTCATAAACCAAACATGTTCTCCTCCATTAACTTTATAATGATCAACAACAGAACCATTGATTCCCCCATCAAATAAAAGTCTTTCAATAGAAAAATCATCATTAGGGTTTGAGTCATTTAGTTGAGTAGTTTCAACATCGTTACAATAGTTATTGGAACTCCAATAAGTTAAAACCTCAGGGATTCCAATAGAACCAATTGATGAATTACCATTATAGGTTACAATAGAGTCATCTGTGCCATGTATTTGTAAAATAGGTAATTCTCTTTCAGGGTTACATTCATTAAATGTTTCAGTTGTCATTGAACCTGTAACAGATGCGACTGCCGCAAACTTATTACTAATTTGACAACCTAACAGAAAACTAAAAAACCCTCCATTTGACATGCCAGTGGCATATATCCTATCTTGATTTAAATTGTAATCCTGAGAAATAAGTTGAATTAAAAAATCAATTAAACTAACATCGTCTGTTGTACTACTATTAGTCCATCCTCCAACATTCCAATGTGGAAATCCAAAAAAACTTGAGCCTTGTGGATATACAACTATGAAATTTTCTCTTTCAGCAATAGAATTAAAATCTGAATAGTACATCATTTGATTATTACTCCCACCAAAACCATGAAATACAAATAAAATTGATGATGAAGATTCGTGCGTATAGGATTCTGGTATATAAACTATAAAATCTCTGACTAAACCTTGAAAAGTTATTTCATATTCGCCTATACCGTATTGAATTTCACCATACTGATTTTCATCCTCCTGATCATTTCCTGGATTTATTGGCTGTTCATTATCATAAATAGATGAACAAGAAAAAGCCATTATCAGTATTAATATTCTAAAATAAATTTTTGTCAAACTATGATTTTTCTGGTAGTTGATTGTTCTTGGTTTTGTCAAAAATAAAGTCAATTACTTCCTTGTGTCTTTTAAGATATCTTGTAGAGCTACCTGCTGCCGTAGCAGCATAAAATCTTCTTGATGCAACTCTAAATGAATGCGCTTCCTTTAAATTAATTAATAAATGTGCGTAAGCTCCCATATTAATAGGCTCCTCTTGTGCCCAAACAATATCATCAACATTTTTATATTTTTGAATAATAGATCTTATATGCTCCTTTGGTAGAGGAAATAACTGTTCTATTCTGACAAGTGCAATATCGCTTCTTCCTAATCTTTCTCTTTCTTCCAAAATATCATAATAAAATTTTCCTGTTACAAAAACTAAAGATTTTGCATCATCTACAGATATTTTAGAATCATCGATAATTAAATTAAATTCACCATTGACGAATTCTTCAACAGAGGAATATACCATTGGGTGTCTTAATAAACTTTTAGGTGTAAAAATGATAAGTGGCTTTCTGAATTTAGCTTTTAATTGTCTTCTTAGAATATGAAACATATTTGCTGGTGTTGTACAGTTTGCAACAAAAACATTATCCTTAGCGCAAAGTTGTAAATACCTTTCAATTCTTGCAGATGAATGCTCTGCACCTTGACCCTCATAACCATGTGGCAAAAACATAACTAAACCGTTTTGAGTTTTCCATTTGTCTTCTCCTGAAAATAGATATTGATCAATAATTATTTGCGCGCCATTACTAAAATCTCCAAACTGAGCTTCCCAAATAGTTAAGGATTTAGGGTCTGCCATTGCATACCCATATTCAAAACCTAAAACACCATATTCTGAAAGCAGTGAATTATATATTGTAAATTTTCCCTGATTCTCATCAATATGATTTAACAAGGATATTTCCTCTTCACTTTCTTCAACCTTAATAATCGCATGTCTATGTGAAAAAGTTCCTCTTTCAACATCTTGCCCAGAAATTCTTACATTATAACCCTCTTCTAGCAAACTTGCATATGCTAAATGCTCACCCATTGACCAATCAAGTTTGTCATTGTTATACATTACCTGTCTATTATTCACAAGTTTTTTTATTTTATTTATAAACTTTTTATCGGAAGGTAAGTTTGAAATTACTTCAGCTATTTTATCAAGTTTTAATCTTGGATAAGTAGTGTCAATAGGCTTAATCATTATTTCTTGATTAACCCTTTCATAATCAGACCACTCGTCACTCATAAAATCAGTTATTCTTGTTTTTTCGTTCTTTTTAGAATCCTGTAATTGATTTTCAAGCTTTAACCTATATTCAGATTCAATATTTTTAATTTCATCATCTGTCATTAAAGAATCTTTAATCAACTTAGAAGCATAGATATTTTTTGGGTTTGGATGTTTTGATATGAGTTTATAAAGTTTTGGTTGTGTAAATCGAGGTTCATCTCCTTCGTTATGACCATATTTTCTATAACCTAGAAGATCTATAAATACGTCTCTTTTAAACTCAAGTCTAAAATCAAGAGCAAATAAAACTGCGTGAACAACAGCTTCAACGTCATCAGCGTTTACGTGTAAAACAGGTGATAATGTAACCTTACCGACATCCGTACAGTATGTGCTTGATCTTGCATCCAGGTAATTTGTTGTAAAACCAATTTGATTATTTACAACAATATGAATTGTACCTCCAGTTTGATAGCCTTCTAATCTAGCCATCTGAACTAATTCATATACTAAGCCTTGTCCAGCAATGGCTGCATCTCCATGAACAATAATAGGAAGTACTTTGTTTGAATTGTTTTCAAAATATTTATCAAGTTTTGATCTAGATATTCCCTGCACAACAGAGCCAACGGTCTCTAAATGAGAGGGATTAGGAGCTATATTTAAATTTATTTTTTTTTCGTTTTCCGTTACTCTTTCACTTGTCCATCCTAAATGATATTTTACATCTCCATCAAAAATCTTTTCCTCATAATCTTTTCCTTCAAACTCACTAAAAACACTTTTTGCAGATTTTCCAAAGATATTAACCAAAGTACTTAGTCTTCCTCTATGAGCCATTCCCATCACAAATTCTTTAACCCCTTTATTGGCTGCTTCCTCGATTAAAATATCCAATGCTGGTATTAATGATTCACCTCCCTCCAAAGAAAATCTTTTTTGTCCAACATACTTTGTATGAAGAAAATTTTCAAATGAAACAGCTTCAATTAACTTAGTCATCAGTTTTTTCTTTTGAAGACTTGTAAAATTTGGTTGATTATTATTTATGTTCAATTTATTTTGAATCCATGAAATAATTTCAGGTTTTCTTATATACATATATTCAACCCCAATACTTTCACAATAGATATCCTCTAAATGTGAAACAATTACACTGAGAGGTTGAGGGCCTAAACCAATAATTTCACCAGCATTAAATACTGTACTCAAATCATCTTGTTCAAGACCAAAATTATTTATTGAAAGTGTGGGTCTATATGTTCTTCTCTCACGAACTGGATTTGTGTTTGTGAATAAATGACCTCTAGATCTATAACCGTTAATTAAATTAATAACCTTAAATTCTTTTTGAACATGTTCAGGTATTTGAGGGCTTATCCCTTCAAGAATTTCATCCTTCAAAAAATCACTATTAGCAAAATCATAGCCCTGAAAAAAAGCCTTCCAGCTAGGCTCTAAAGAGTCAGGATCTTTTAGATATTGGTCATAGAGATCTGAAAAATATCCTGCATGCGCAGCGTTGAGAAAAGAAAAGTTATCCACTCAATTTAATTTACTTAACAAATGTATATAATATAAATTTTTTAAATGTTCCTTTTCATCAGAGAATTGCCAAAATCACGCAAAAAATCTTTCTTTTCTTCGCTTATTTGTAATTCATCTAACATTTTGAAAGAAATATTTGTAAAATTTTGAATTTCTGAATTTATAATACTAGGAATATTACATTTTTTAAATAATTTTCTTACCTCTTGTATTTTTCTTTCATTATCACCTGATTTTGAAGAATATAATTTTGTTAGACTTTCGCAATCTTCAAAATTTAATAGTTGTTTAGCCTTAATGAAAAGCAAGGTTTTTTTATTTTCAAGAATATCACCACCTATTTTTTTACCAAATTTTGCTTCTTCACCAAATGTGTCTAAAAAATCATCCTGAATCTGAAATGCCAATCCTAAATTTTTGCCAAATTCGTAAATATTATTTTGATCTTTGACTGAAACTCCAGCAACAATCGCTCCCATTTTCATTGAAGCTCCAATTAAAACAGCTGTTTTGTATTCAATCATCTTTAGATATTCATCAGCAGAAACATTATCCTTCTTAGAAAAATCTATATCCATCTGCTGACCCTCACAAACCTCTATAGCTGTTTTGCTAAAAAGCTTAGCTAGTGAAACAAAAGTGTCCCCTGTGTAATTTTCAAAAAGCTGATATGCTAATATTAGCATTACATCCCCAGAGAGGATGGCTGTACTCAAGTCCCATTTTTTATGAACAGTTACATTTCCTCTTCTAAGAGGGGCTTCATCCATTATATCATCATGCACCAATGAAAAATTATGAAATACTTCAACCGCAAGGGCAGCATCAAAAGCTTCTTCATGATTAGCATTAAAAATGTCACAGGTTAGTATTGTTAATATTGGTCTAATTCGTTTTCCGTCTAAACCAAGAATATATGAAACAGGATTATACAAATTTTCTGGTTTATTTGGAGACTGAAAATTATCCAAATAACTCAAAAATTGAGAGCGATATTCTTCTACTGTTAACATATGACAAAAATACTAGTAATATGATAATTTAATACTACATTTTTAAAAATTGTAGCATTTAATTTGCTGAAGCAGAAAATTATAATAATATCTTACTAAATTTGTGTGCAGAACAATATCTAATGTACAGAACTCATAATTGTGGTGAATTAAGAAATAGCGACTTAACCAAACAGGTTGAACTTTCTGGATGGGTTCAAAAAATTCGTGATAAAGGGTTTATTTTGTGGGTTGATTTAAGAGATCGTTATGGAATTACTCAATTAATTTTTGACCAAGAAAGAACTTCTAAAGAAGTTATAGAATTAGCAAAAACTCTTGGAAGAGAATTTGTTATTAATATTAAGGGGACTGTAATAGAACGGGCTTCAAAAAATTTGTTAATTGAAACCGGTGAAATCGAAGTTTTAGTTTCAGATTTAAAAATATTAAATGCTTCAAAAACTCCTCCTTTTACAATTGAGAATGAATCTGATGGGGGTGAAGAATTGAGAATGAAGTACCGATATTTAGACATTAGGAGAAATCCTATAAAAGACAACTTAATCCTACGTCATAACATTACACAAGAAGTAAGAAAATACTTGTCTGATAATTCATTTATTGAAGTTGAAACTCCATATTTAATAAAATCAACTCCTGAAGGAGCCAGAGATTTTGTTGTTCCTTCAAGAATGAACTCAGGGGAATTTTATGCTTTACCTCAATCGCCGCAAACTTTTAAACAGTTATTAATGGTTGCAGGCATGGATAAATATTTTCAGATTGTAAAATGTTTCCGAGACGAAGATTTAAGAGCTGATAGACAACCTGAATTCACGCAAATTGATTGTGAAATGGCATTTGTTAAACAACAAAACATACTAGATACTTTTGAAAATTTAGTGAAACACCTTTTCTTAAATGTTAAGCAAATTAAGCTTGATAAATTTCCGGTGATGACATATGACCAAGCAATTGAAAAATATGGAACTGACAAGCCTGATCTAAGATATGGGATGACATTTATTGAGTTAAACGAGGTTGCTAAACATAAAGATTTCAATGTGTTTAATAAATCTGAACTTGTAGTTGGATTTATAATTAAGGGGGGTGATAGCTTAACAAGAAAAGAGATTGATAAATATACAGAATGGGTGAAAAGACCTCAGATAGGTGCTGGGGGACTTGCTTATATGAGATTACAAGATGATGGTTCTTACAAATCATCAGTTGATAAATTTTATGATCAATCTGACCTAGCTAATTGGGCGAAAATTTCTGGTGGTGAAAAAGGTGATATTTTATTTATACTAAGCGGAGAAAAAGATAAAGTTAGAACTCAACTAGGCGCTTTAAGGGTCCATGTAGCTAATGAACTAAATTTAAAAGACTCAAATGTTTTTAAGCCTCTTTGGGTTGTTGATTTTCCTCTACTACAATGGGATGAAGAAACAAAAACTTTTCATGCAATGCATCATCCATTTACATCACCAAAATCAAAGCATATTGATTTAATTAACACTGAGCCTGCAGCTGTTAGGGCTGATGCTTATGATCTCGTTTTGAATGGGAATGAGATTGGAGGTGGGTCTATTAGAATTCATGATAAAGAAATACAACAAAAAATGTTTGATTGTTTAGGCTTTACAAAAGAAGAGGCTAAAAAACAATTTGGCTTTTTAATGAATGCCTTTGAATATGGTGCTCCCCCTCATGGTGGTATTGCATTTGGACTAGATAGGCTGGTTGCAATAATGGGAGGAAATGAGATTATTCGTGACTTTATTGCTTTTCCAAAAAACAACTCTGGTAGAGATGTAATGATTGATTCTCCATCACCAGTTTCAGAAGAACAACTAAAGGAAATAAATCTTAAGACTAGACAGTAGATAATTGAAAAAAATCATTTTTATTTTTTTTATAATTTCTTTTTCTATGATTACCTATGGAGTATTCTTTGAATCCGAGTACTATCAAAAATTTATTGGGTTTGGGATTTTGATATTGTTTTTTATAGTTTTTCCATTATTCTCCTATTATAGATGGAAAGACAAAAAAATGGAAGACTACTATCTTAACAAAGAAAACCTGAAAAAATTTAGAGAAAATAGTGATCTTTAATTTAGATTTCTTCTTGAAATAAAAAATTTATCTAATAAATTCTTACACTCATTTTGAAGTATTCCTCCAAAAAATTTAGTCTTAGGATGTAATTTAGTTCCCATTTTTTTAAAACCTCTTTTTGGATCATCAGCACCATAATAAATTTTTGAAATTCTACTCCAATATAATGCTCCAGCGCACATTTGACAGGGCTCCAAAGTCACATAAATAGAGCAGTTTTCTAAATATTTTCCACCTATATAATTTGACGCTGAAGTAATAGCTAATATCTCTGCATGAGCAGTCACATCATTTAGAGCTTCAACCATATTATGTGCTCTTGCAATTATTTTATTGTCAGCTACAATTACTGCACCGATTGGGACCTCACCTTTTGACAATGCAATTTTTGCTTCATCAATTGCTTTAGTCATGAAATAATTATCGTCAAATTCGATTTTCATATAATTCTATTGGTACTCTACACCTGTTATTTTATTATATACATTTAAAGCTTTTCTGTCTGAAAGAGAGGCCACATAGTGACAAATCTCCAGTAATCTAGAGTAAAGGTTTTCATGGTTTAAATTTGTTGTTACAGGTAATAATTTAATGATTAAATCATCATAACTAGTTTGAGAACCTTCATAAAATCTATTAATTGAACTAATGAAAGTATCGAGTAACTTATTAATTATATTATACCCTGCTACTTCTTTTTCAATCACGTCATTTGATTCATAAATTTTCTCTACACTAATTTTAATGATATCCGAAATTTGTGGTTTAAATTTACTAGTCTTAAGTAATGATGTATTAAAGTTTCCGTTTAATATATCCTTTTCATTTTGAATAAAGATTTGAACTGCTTCGTTGATTAAGGTATTAATAGACAAAGCCCTTAAGTAACTAACTCTATCAATAGTATTATTTAGTGAATTGTAATTTTCTGTATTAATAGAATCTCTTACTAAATTTATTAGGTATTCTAAGGCGTATTCCTCCTCTATTAAACCTAGATTAATACCATCTTCAAAATCAATGATAGTATAACATATATCATCAGCAGCTTCAACTAAAAAGGTCAAAGGATGTCTATTATATCCTCCGCTAGCTTTTAATAATCCAAGCTCTTGGGCAATATCAGAATAAATTTCTTTTTCATTTTGAAAAAAACCATATTTTTTATCAGCCACATTATTTGTGGGTTTGACAGGTAATGACTCTTTAGGATATTTAACAAATGTACCTAGAGTTGCATAACTCAATCTTAGTCCGCTCTCTCGCCCTGGGCGTGATTGGGTTAAAATTTTAAATCCATTGGCATTGCCTTCAAAATCACATAAATCTTGAAATTCCTTTTTGTTCAATAAATCTCCAAATTTTTTTCCGGGTCCTGAAATAAAATACTGACCTATAGATTTTTCACCGGAATGACCAAAAGGCGGATTACCAATATCATGTGCCAAAGAAGCAGAAGCTACTATAGCTCCAAAATCATTTGAATGGTAGCCTAATTCATTTTTTAAATATGGGTATTTTTTTAGGATCTCTACTCCCACTCTTCGTCCCAAGGATCTTCCCACTACACTAGTTTCCAAACTATGTGTTAGTCTTGTATGAACAAAATCCCCTTGGGAAAATGGAACTACCTGAGTCTTGTCTTGAAGACTTCTAAACTCCGAGGAAAAAATAATTCGATCATAATCTACATCAAAACCAAGTCTTGTTTCATCTTGATCTATTCTTTTCCTTTTAAAATCGTCTCCATGTCTCTTTAAAGACAATAATTTTTCCCATTCCATAAAAGCCTATAATATCCCCAATAATAATAAAAAAGCAATTAATAAAATCATAATTGCAACTAAATTTCTGATATAATTAAGAGTAATCTTTTTTAAAGATTTAAATCCCAAAAATGAACCAGCTATCGCAGAAACGATTGCTGCTATTCCAAGTACAATATAATTTGAAATATCAAAATCCTTTATGTTTGTAAAATATACACCTATCCTAGTCATATCAACAAAAAATGATATTACTACAGTCGTTGCGATAAAAACGGTTTTATCTAAATCTAACTTAATTAAAAAGGCACTTCTTAGTGCGCCTTGATTTCCGGTTAGTCCACCAAAAAAACCGCTCAATATTCCACCCATTGGTAATATGGATTTATTAAACTTTAGGTTTTTAAAATATGGTAATAAGTCAATTAGTGCAAAAGCAATTAAGATAATTGCTATTATAAATTGCAAGTATGAAACATTTGTTTCTTTAATAAATAAACTATGAGTAAAGAGTGTGTCATTACTAATAAAGAATAAGGCATATGATCCAACAAAAGCAAATACAACTGCTGGGATTCCGAATTTGATTAAGACCTCTTTATTGAATTGTTTACCAATAATTGAAAGCTTAAATATATTGTTGCAAAAGTGAACAATTCCAGTAAGTGATATGGCAATTTCAGGAGGAAAAAAAATAAGCATGACTGGAGTTAGTATTGTGCCTAAGCCAAAGCCAGAAAAAAAAGTTAGCAGTGCAGCTACAAATGCAACTGTTGAAATAATTAAAATTTCCATTTTTAATTTTAAATTCTTTTATAATATAATATTCATTTATATTTATTTAAAATTATTTTCAAATGAAAATCAAACTATCATTATTATTTTTTCTTTTGTCATTCTTTGCAATAGTTGGTCAAAATGAAGATGTGTATGAGAATTGGTCTAGTATCGAAGTTGATTATGGATTAACAAAAAATATCGATATCTACGCCGGTGGACAATTAAGAATTAAGTCCGTTGGTGATTCGTACAATAAATCCTTTTATGAATTAGGTGCAAAAATTAAAATTAATGACTATCTGAGCTCTGGATTTGGTTACAGAAGAATTGATGAATTAGATGATGTAGGAAATATTCAAGGTCATGAAAAATTTAACAGATACCACGCTTTTTTAACCGGCGTATATGAATATAAAAAAATTGATTTTCGATTGAGGCTTCAATTTCAAAGAAAGAATGAGGTTGGAAATTCTTCTTTAAATAATGATTTTTTTAGAACAAGATTTGAGGTTAGATACGATATTAAAGGCTGGAAAGCTGATCCAAGAATTGGAATAGAGTTCTTTACAAAAGATAATTTAAATTTTGATGATAACTATAAAAAATACAGATTTTCATTTGGCACAAAACTCAACTTAAAAGGACCAAATTCTCTAACAATAAAATATATACTTCAAGAAGAGGTTAGAGTTGATTCACCGGTTTCTCATCACATATTAAGATTAAACTATAATTACTCAATTAAAAGAAAATAATTTTTAATCATAAGTTAACATTGAGTTAACATTGGGGGCAAATTGTATTTGGATATTTGTTTTAGATAAAATTTATCATGAATACAAAAAACTTAATCTTATTACTTCTTTTATTTCCTTTTTTTGCATTCACTCAAAATTCTGAAAGCGAGTCTAAAGGAGAGCCTCATTTCAAAGTGTTTTGGAACTACAATTATGATTTTTCCGATGATGTTACTCAAACTAGTGCCTTTGAGCTTGACCGAGTATATCTAGGATATAAATACAAATTCAATGACAATGTTTCAGCTAAAATTACTTATGACGTTGGAAAAAATGATGCAGGAAGTAATTACACTGCCTTTGTTAAAATTGCACAACTTGATTACAAGCTAAGTTCAAAAGTAAAACTTAGTATGGGTATGATTGGAGGAAAACAATTTAACGATCAAGAAAAAGTTTGGGGATACAGATATATCTATAAAACTTTACAAGACGAAAACAAATTTGGGTCTAGTGCAGACTTAGGTGTTAACGCAGAAATAAAATTAAGTGATAATTTAACCACTAATATTTTTGCTTTAAATGGTGAAGGATATAAAAATCCACAAGATACTGATGGTAACCAAAGGATTGGTTTAAATCTTATATATGATATTTCTGATAAATTAAAAATGAAATTTTACTACGATACTCAAGCTTCAGAATCATCAGAATCCTTAAATAATATCGGATTATTTGCTGGTTATAAATCAGGTAGTTACAGTATTGGAGCAGAATACAATAAAATGGAAAATGGGACAACATATAAAAACCCTGTAGACAATCATAATTTATATGGGATCTCAATTTATAACAGATATTCTATAAATGACAAGTATGAAGTTTTTGCAAGATTTGATCAAATTAGCTCTAATACTTTAGACGGAGCTACAAATTCATGGAACTATAATGAAGATGGCTCTCTAATAATTATTGGAACTCAATACAAAGCTAATGATGGGGTGAAGTTTTCTTTAAATGCAAGAAGCTTTAGTTATGAAAACTTAGACACTAATTTGTTTGAGGTCTTCTTTAATGTTGAATTTAAATTATAAAATTAATTAATGGAAAATATATATTTATTAATGTTAGTTGCCTTGGTTGCTCTTGCAGTAGCTGATTTGGTTGTTGGGGTAAGTAATGATGCTGTAAACTTTTTAAATTCAGCTCTTGGTTCTAAAGTTCTTTCGTTTAGAACCATTATGATTGTTGCGAGTATTGGAATATTCATCGGATGTGTCTTTTCAAGCGGAATGATGGAGGTTGCAAGAAAAGGTATTTTTAATCCTGGTGAATTCTATTTTAATGAAATCATGATCATCTTCATGGCAGTAATGATTACCGATATTTTACTTTTAGAATTTTTCAACTCCGTTGGAATGCCAACATCCACAACTGTATCAATTGTTTTTGAACTTTTGGGCGCTTCGGTTGCAATGGCATTGATAAAAATCGGAATGGATAATGGATCTTTTGGGGATGTTGTTAATTATATTAATACTTCAAAAGCTACCCAAATTATTGGAGGAATTCTCTTATCCGTATTTGTTGCATTTTCCATTGGAGCAATAGTCCAGTGGATTTCTAGACTTTTATTATCCTACAATTTTGACTCCAAACCCACTTGGGTTGGTGCCCTATTTGGGGGTGTTGCTCTTACAGCACTGACATATTTTATTTTAATGAAGGGTATTAAAGGAACATCTTATGCTAAAGAAAGTTTTGATTTAATAGGTGGAGTAACGATTAAGGATTTCTTAGAAAATAATGTCTTTCAAATCGTAATGTATACTTCTGCATTCATGTCTTTACTTTCTTATGCCTTTATTCAGTTTTTTAAATTTAATATTTATAAAATAATTATTGGGGTGGGTACATTTGGTCTAGCGCTAGCATTTGCTGGAAATGACCTTGTTAACTTTATTGGTGTACCAATAGCAGCTTGGCAGTCGTATGAGGCATGGGTTGCATCAGGTCTAGCAGCAAACGAATTTGGAATGGGAGTATTAGCAACTAAAGTTCCTACACCAAACCTTCTTTTATTCGCTGCTGGTGTTATTATGGTGTTAACTCTATGGTTTTCAAGTAATGCTAAAAAAGTTGTTAAAACTTCACTTGACCTTTCAGATCAGGGAAGTATTGATGAAAGATTTGAACCTAATTTTTTGTCTAGAACATTAGTAAGATTAGCAACAAACACATCAGATTTAATATCAAAAATAATACCTAATTCATTAAACAATGAAATTGAAGAAAGGTTTAGAGTACCCGAAAAATTCACGAAAGAAATTGCAAAAGAAGATAGACCTAACTTTGATGTTATTAGAGCATCTGTAAATTTAATGGTGGCTGGCGTGTTAATTTCAATTGCTACTTCCTACAAGCTGCCTCTTTCAACTACATATGTAACTTTTATGGTAGCCATGGGAACATCTCTGGCGGATAGAGCATGGGGTAGTGAAAGTGCAGTATATAGAGTTGCTGGTGTTTTAAATGTAATTGCTGGATGGTTTGGAACAGCTATAATTGCATTCACAGCTGCAGGAACAATTGCATATTTAATTAACATCAGTGAACTAATGATTGCGGTATTAATATTCTTTGCAATCTTACTACTCATAAGAAATTACATAAACGGAAAAAAGAAATCAACTAGCGGAATAATTGAAGACGGATTGGTGCAAGCGGAAAGTAGTTCTCTTCAGGGGGTTATTCATGAAAGTGCTAAGAATATTTCAAAAGTTCTTGGAAGATCTAGTAAGATTTATAATAATGTTATTAAGGGTCTTTCCAGACATGATTTATCTGAACTTAAAAAGAATAAGAAACAAATTAACAAGCTTTCTAATGAGGTTGAAAAATTACAGGATAAATTATTTTACTTCATCAAAAACTTAGACGAATCTAGTCTAGGTGCTAGTAATTTTTATATTAATCTTTTAGGCTATCTTCAAGACATTACTCAATCTATTGAGTATATCTCAAAAGTCAGTCATAAACATATTAATAATAATCATAGCAAGTTGACTCTGAATCAAATAAGAGACTTGCTGTCGATTCAAAAAGTGATTACCGAATTATTTGAAAATATTTCATCTGCGTTTAGTAATAAATCATTTGAAGAAATTAAGATTATTTTAAAGGATAAAAACAAAAGTATCGGATTACTAGAAGAAAAGATTGAAACTCAGATTTCGAGAACCAGATCTTCAGAGGAAAAAAGTCCTAAAAATGCAGCTCTGTACTTTAGTATTTTACAAGAGTCAAAAGACTTAATGAAAGAAGTTATGAATCTTATTGAGGAATATTATGTTTCATATGATAAGTCTGTGAAACCAGCAAAGCCAAAGAATGAATAATATATTCGTTTATTAATAAAAAAGCCTCGAATTAAATTCGAGGCTTTTTTGTTTAAATAAGTTTTGTTGACTATCCTTCACAACTTTCACAATCTTTCTTCTGTTTGAATTTCTGAGCAGCATTCATACTATGTTGATAGTATAAAGATTTAAGACCCAGCTTCCATGCTGTGACATGAATCTTGTTAATCTCTTTAGTAGATGTGTCAGGGTGAATAATAATATTGAGTGATTGACCTTGGTCAATATGGTTTTGCCTATTTGCGGCTTGATAGATAATTGCCATCTGGTCAATTTCAGAATATGTTTTGAATACCTCTTTTTCGTTATCAGAAAGAAAATCTAAATCTTGAACTGAACCATCTCTATCTCTTATTTGTTTCCAAACTTCAGGCGTATCCATTCCCTTTTCTTCAAGGAGCTTTACCAAAAATGGATTCTTTATTGTTGTTTTAATTTTAGCAATATCCTTAACATATATGTTTGACCAAATTGGTTCTATTCCTTGTGATACTTGACCAAGAATAAACGCAGAAGATGTAGTAGGTGCTACAGCATTCAAAGTTGTATTTCTTCTACCATACCCTTTTAGTAATTCTGGCTCACCAAACTTTTCAGCTAAATCTCTTGAAGCTTTATTTGAGTGTTCTTTTATATTTTTGAAAACTTCACTATTTAAATCGTAAGATCCCTGACTATCGAAAGGTAGCATTTTGGATTGAAGTAGTGAATGCCATCCAAGTACACCCATTCCTAATGCTCTATTTTCTTTTGAAAAATTATAGGCACGCTCCATGAAAAGGAATGTTTGTTGATCGTCTCTGTCATCTGAGTTTTTATAAACCTCAAGCTTTTCAAGGAATTCTGTTATAACAGCATCCAAAAAGTAGATCATTGTTTCTACAGCATCAGTATCTTTCCATTTATCATAATGCAATACATTGATGCTCGATAAGACACAAACAAAAGACCAATTATGATCTGATGGTAACATGATTTCTGTACACAAGTTACTAGCATAGATTGGTAAGTTTTTGTCTTTGTAAACATCAGCGGCACCATTGTTTGCATTGTCTGTGAAGAAAATATAAGGATAGCCCATCTCTCCACGACTTTGTAAAACTTTTGCCCAAACAGTTCTCTTTTCTTCATCACCATCAATCATTTTTTGCATCCAATCATCTTTGACTGTAACGCCATGAGTTAGCTCTTGAATTGGGTTACCTTCGGTTCCTATTTCTAGAAACTCCATAATATCTGGATGATCTATTGGAAGATATGGTGAGAAACGCCCTCTTCTAACTGAGCCCTGACTAACAACATCTACCATAGACTCAAATAGTCTCATAATATGTACTGCGCCGGAAGCTTCTCCATTATCCTTAATGGCAGCTCCACGATGCCTAATTTTACCGAAATATCCGGATGTTCCTCCTCCAAGTTTAGACATCATCCCAACCTCAGATTGAGAATATAATATATTTCCTATGTCATCATCAATATGAGATCCAAAGCAGCTTATAGGTAAACCTCTTTCTTTTCCAAAATTTGACCAAACAGGGGATGCTAACGAGTAATATCCTTCCGACATATAATGATAGAATTTTTTAGCAAACCCAGGCATTTCTAAAAGTTCCTCTGCCCTTTCTGCGATATCTGCAATTCTTTCTTCTGCAGAAACACTATCTCCTAAATATCCAGCAGCAAGAAACTTTCTACTGTTTTCATTAAGCCACTCAAACTGTTTTTCAGAGCCTTCATTAAATTTCTTCATTGATTCTTTCCTTGCTTGAATTAAATCTTCGTTAGCGTTTATTGTTTTCTTTTTAGTAGTTAGTTTTTTCTCCATATTCTAAAAAAGATCATCACTAGTTATACTTTGACTTCTTTTGCTATAATTTATTGAACGTTTCACAAAAAAGTCTCCATGTTTGGTCCCAATAATTTCATCATCAAACCATTCAGTTTCCAAAACTAAATTTTGATCAATGTCAAATATTTTATCAATTCCAATACTTTCTAAAGAATTGTTAAATCTATTTTTTAAAAATTCATTAACCACTGCTTTTGGTAAAAAATCAAGCTCTCCATCTTCAAAAATCCAATCAACAACTTCTTTCTCCGCTTCGAAAGCTTCTTTACACATTTCCTGTATGCTTTTGTGGTATTCATCCGTAAACCACTCAGGGTTTTCTTCTTTAAGAATTTTTATTAGGTCAATTCCAAAATCTCCATGGATTTGCTCTTCCTTGGATGTAGCTTCAACCACATTAGAAATACCTTTCAGCATATTTTTATGTTTGTTGAAAGCCATGATGATTAAGAATTGTGAGAAAAGAGAAACATGTTCGATGAACAATGAAAACAGAAGAACCGATTCTGCATATTCTCTATCATCTTCGCTTCTAGAATTTTTGAGTGCTGTTTCTAAATAGCGAACTCTTTTCATAATCGCTGGTTTTTTCTTGAGTTCTTTAAACTCTGAGTTCAGTCCCAGTATCTCAAGTAGATGAGAATAAGCATCAGCATGACGAACTTCACTCTCTGCAAATGTTGATCCGACAGAGCCAATTTCTGGCTTTGGGATTCTGTGGTACAAGTCTCCCCAGAATGATTTTACAGCAACCTCTATTTGAGAAATTGCTAACATAGTATTTTTAATAGCGCTTCTTTCGGTATCTGATAATCGTGATTTAAAATCTTGAATATCACTTGTAAAATTAAATTCAGAATGAATCCAATAAGAATGTCTTATAGCAGGGACATATTCATAAAGATGAGGATATTCATACGGCTTTAAATTAATTCGTTTTTCAAACAAGTCTGATTGTCTTTTTTCAGATTGTTTATTTCTATATAGAATGTATGCTTTAGCAGCCTCTTTAAACTTACTTTGCATAAGTTCGGTCTCAACAATATCTTGAACCTCCTCAATAGTTGGGACATAATCATTGTCATTATTTTTCCTATCAAGAAGTGTTTGATAAACAGAAAATGCAACATCCTGTGCATTTTGTTCACTACCAGTTCCAACTGCATCCATTGCTTTTTGGATGGCTCCACTAATCTTCTCCAAATGGAATGGTTTAGTACTGTAATCTCTCTTAAGTATATGTTTAATCTCCATGTTTTTAAAAAAATTTCTATAGTGAATAGTAAAAATTTAATTTAACGCAAACGTAAAGTTCTCATTTATTTCATCATCTTTCGTAGGCGTATGCTTATAAGTTTTTAACAACTTTTTAACATAAATTTTTTAGTAATAAAGTGGCCAAAAAACAAAATTATTGAGCCAAAAATTTATAAAAAATTAAAGCATTGGTAATCGAAAAATTCAGTGATCATAACAAAATCTGAGAACTTTAACAGGTTGATTTTCTTATGATTGGCTTATAAAAAACAACAGTTTTAATTGTCGTATTCGAATCTTATTTTTTTAAAATAAGATTTTTTTTTCAGCCTGAATCTATCTACAAAAAATTGATTATTTTTTTAACTAAAAAATAAAATTTAAAAACTCTATGATAAAAAGTAGTATTTCTAGAGTCTAAAATTATTACCATTTAATTAAAATTTTTAAAAAATTTATTTATAGATTCGAACTAACAAATATTGGAAATAGTTACCGTAATTAAAAGTCTATTTTATTAACAATGATGTTAAGTTTTTAACAAAAGCAGACAAAAAAATGAAAGCACTTATTTATTCTATATCAATTTTAGCGATATCAATTATTATATTCAATTTGACACAAATTAATTTCGAAAATTTTTTTTCTTATGAAAATTTTATTTCTGGTATATTAATTTTAGCAGGACTTAGCTGCTTAATAATAATGAGGATCATGTTATTGAATGAAAGAATAAAAAAAATTAGAAAAAATAAGTAGAAGATTAAATTTCAATTTGACAAACCTCCACTCCAGCTTTTTCAAGAAACTCTAAACCTGAAGTATCTTTATACTGCTCTCCGTAAACTACTCTTTTTATTTTTGCTTGATGGATTAATTTACTGCAATCCCGGCAAGGAGATAGAGTCACGTATAATGTTGACCCTTCACTAGACTGAGTGGATGCTGATACTTTTGTTATTGCATTTGCTTCAGCATGTAAAACATACCATTTAGTGTAATTATTTTCATCCTCACAAAAGTTTTCAAAACCAGATGGAGTTCCGTTGTACCCATCAGAAATAATCATATTATTTTTAACTATAATAGCACCAACTTGACGTCTTTCACAATACGAAAGTTTACCCCACTCTCTGGCTATTTTTAAATAAGCTTCATCATATTTTTTTTGTTTCTCTTTTGTCATAAAAAACTAAAGTAAAAATTATTTTTGTTTTATTGATTTAAATTCCGATAAACCACATTCTAAAAATGATATATATTGATTTGCATCGGGTAAATAACCAACTGGAGCATTTAATGTTTGATAATTATTTGGATCCATTATCAAATAAAATGGCTGGGAATTCACTCCAAAATATTGAGCTTGAAAATGCGCCCACTTGTGTCCATAATTTTGAAGCTTTCTCAATCCTTTTCCAGAAGTCCTTTTAACAAAGAGTTGTTCTTCTGCTGGCAATTCTTTTTTATCATCAACATAAAGAGATATTAATATGAAATTTTCCCTCAATAGTTTATCTACATTTGGAAGAGGCCAAATATGTTCTTCCATTTTTCTACAATTTACGCAAGCATAACCTGTAAAATCAAGGAGGATAGGCTTATTCACCTTTTGTGCATAATCAATTCCTGATTTTAAATCTTTGAAACAATTTAAGTCATTTGGACAATCTTTTGGTGAAAAATAACTGTACCCAAGAGGTGGGGCTAAACCACTTAGCAGAGATAATGCATTATAAGATTGTTTGTCTTTATTATATATAAGTCCCGTAGCCAAATAAACTGAAAATCCAAAGGCTATAATAGCACTAAATAATCTGACATTAGAAATTTTTTCAAGCTTAACTTCTTTTGGAAACCTGATTTTACCCAAAAGGTAAACTCCCATTAAAAAGAAAATTATAAACCATAAAACTAAGAATAGTTCAATTTTTAAAATACCCCAATGCGCAACTAAATCGGCATTTGATAAAAATTTAAGTGCTAAGGCAAGCTCGATAAAACCTAATGTTACTTTAACTGTATTTAGCCACCCGCCAGATTTTGGAAGCTTGTTTAAAAAATTGGGAAACATTGCAAACAATGCAAATGGTAAGCCTAATGCCAAACCAAAACCACCCATTCCGGCTGTTAATTGCCATGCGCCGGAATCACCGGAAAGAGATCCCGCTAAAAGAGTTCCTAGTATAGGACCTGTACACGAAAAAGATACAATAGCTAAAGTTAATGCCATAAAAAATATTCCTATAAATCCTGTGCTAGATTCCTTGCTAGCAGATTTATTGGTCCAAGAAGAAGGTAGAGTTAGTTCAAAATAACCAAAGAATGAAAATGCAAATACAAGAAATACTGCAAAAAATAAAACATTCAGATAAACGTTAGTGGAGATGTCGTTTAAGATATCAGGATTGATACTATCCAATAAATGGAAAGGTATACTTAAAACTAAGTATACAAGAAATATAAAAAACCCATATAATAGCGCATTAAAAATCCCTTTACTATTTTCATTCTTCTTTGTAAAAAAACTGACAGTTAAAGGAATCATAGGAAAAACACAAGGAGTTAAAAGGGCTAGAAAACCACCAATAAGACCAAGAAGAAAAATACTGATAAGTGATTTATCTTCATTTTGTATAACAGTGTCATTTTCATTATTACAATCAGAATTTTCATCTATAATTTGTTCGGGCAATAAGCCATAAAGTGACAAGTTAGTTTGAGTAAAATTTTGGACATGAGCCATTTTATTTTCTGAATCTTTTTTATTTGATTGTCCAAAACTGAAAACGAATTCAACATCAGTAGGTGGTAGACATTTAGTGTCGTCGCAAACCATAAATGTCAAGTAACCTGTAACATCAATATCATTTGTATCAATCTCAATAATTTGTTTGAAAGTGGCTCTGTCAGTAAACTTTGTTACTTCCATTAAAAATATCGGGTCTTGAGAAGTTTTCTTATTTTCATCAACTTCAACAATATCTCCCATTAAACGAAAATATCTTTCTTGCTCATTATTTTTATTAAATTCAAAAGAAACAGGGATAGGGCAAATTTCTACATCACAATCTACCCCATTATCATAAATGTCGTTAGAATACATAGCCCATCCAGAATCAATATCTGCAGTAAAAATTAATTCATAAGTATTGTCAGAAATTTTTTGTTTTGAAAAATTCCAATCAACAGGGTTATATATTTGACTTATACCTGAAAAAGGTAAAAACAAAAAAGTGAATATAATAGCATATAAGAACCTCATATAAATCTGTCAATTAGGGATGCTAATATAGTAAATGTTTTTTCTCTTTGCTTTGCCATCCAGCCTGTGACTTGTAGTCTACAAAAAAGATTTTCAAATCTGCCTGGCTTTTATAGTCTACAAAATAAATATTAAAATCTGCCTGGCTTTTATAATCAACAAAATACCATAAACCTTCATTGCCTTTTGCTTGACTTTTATAGTCAACTTTATAAACCAATAAATCTGCTTGACTTTTATAATCAACTACATACAAACTGATATCTGCTTGACTTTTATAATCAACCGAAAAAAGAGTCTGAGCGTTTGAGTAAAAAGCGCTCAGGAAAAATATTAAAACTAACTTTTTCATATTCAAATTTAATCAATAGTTATGCCACGAGCATATTTAATAAAAATCATTAGCTTTATTGATTATATTATGGAAAATAAACTTCATTGGGAAAAGATATATCAAACCAAAAAAATTGATGGAGTAAGTTGGTATCAAGAAACTCCATCCGAATCAGTTGAACTAATTAAAAAATTTTCAACCACTAATTCCGATATAATAATTGATATTGGTTGCGGAAAAGGGTTTTTGGCCGATAATCTCTTAAAATTAAATTATAAGAATATTACCCTAGTTGATATTTCTAAAAATGCATTAAACGAAGTTAAAGAGAGGGTAAATAATAAAAGCCTAAATTTTATTGAAACTGATGTGCTAAATCTAAAATCCGAACAGACGTTTGATATTTGGCATGACAGAGCAGTATTTCATTTTATTACCGAGAAGGAAGGTATTGAAAAATATATTTCCCTTTGTAATAAATATATTAGTAAAGAAGGTAAATTAATTATCGGAACCTTTGCAGAAGACGGACCTTTGAAATGTAGCGGTTTAGAAATCAAAAGATATTCAATTAACGATTTAAAAGAGTTGTTTAAGGAAAATTTTGAATTTATTGAAGGGTTTAAAAAATTACACAGCACCCCATTTGATACTCAACAAAGTTTTACGTTTTGTGTTTTTAAAAAGGTTACTAATCGTTAGTACAACAAGTTTCATCCTTACATTGGCAATATTTCAAATTGTAAATATGCAAAGCTGAAAGTGAAAATGCAGAAATAAAGGTGAAGGTCTCAGCAACATGAAAGACTCCAAATGATTCATTTAGAATTAAAAAAAGAAGAGAACCCCAAAAAAGAAAAAATAACACTTTAACTATGTTATTAGTAGTATTTAGAGCAGATCTATAAACAGCAAAAAATGATATGAGCAAAAAAACATATCCAATAAACTGTAATGCAAATAGTGTTTGCTTTGTTGCCAATTCAGCATTAATAAGAAATAACAAAGGAGTAATTATGCAATGAATAATACACAAAACACCTGAAATTGCACCAATGTAATCCGAATTTTTTGTTGTTAGTACCATAATTTGATGTGCGAAAATAAAAATTTATTTCTAAAACTATGTTCTTTTATAAAATATTTAATTGCTTTTTTAAGCTTTTTATTTCTTTCTGTTGTTCTTTAATCGCGTTGATTAGTATCGGAACAAAGCCTTGATAATTTACAGAAAGAGTTCCTTTTTTATCTCCCGATTGCTTCACTAATGCTGGAAACACTTTTTTAATATCCTGGGCTAGTAGTCCAATTTTCTTAATTGACTCTTGTGATTCCAATGTATATATTTTTCCGTCAATCAATAATAATTTTGAAAGTATATTACCAAGAGAAGTAATGTTAGCTTTTAGTCTAGCATCAGATTCTACAGTAAGCTCCCCAGACAGAGTTGCTGAACCATCATAGTTAACAATAAATGCATTGGATGGATTACTTCCTGCTCCTCCAGTTGCAGAGTCTATATCACCATTCCCAACAACAAAAGCAACTCCTGGATTTGAACCTGTATAATTACCATCGGCATAATAATAACCCCCATAATCATTGGGGTCTGCTGTCGTGTCTCCAATACCTGCAGCATTATTTACTCCCACTGCTAACATTCCAAAATTGTCTGATGTTGTTCCGATTCCTAAAGAAGCAGAAGCCTGATTGTTTGCAGTAGTATATTGATTCGCTGCAAAAGAACTTCTACCTTGTGCGAAGGTGCCATGACCAATAGCAGTAGCACTTCCTCCAGTACCCTCACCTGCACTCGTATCTCCAGCTACAGTTTGATAGCCAGCTGTAAAATTCGTAGTTCCCCATGCTACAGATTCCTTACCCATGGCTACTGATCCACCACCAGCTGCATGTGCTTTTTCTCCCATTGCTATTGTACTAGCTCCTTGTGCCCAATTCTCTTTACCCATGGCGATAGAAGAATCCCCCGTAGCGTAATTATAATTACCCATAGCTACTGAAGCTTGTCCTGAAGCTGTATTTCTAAATCCTGTTGCTGTAGAGATATTACCAATCGCTCTAGATGCCCATCCTAAAGAAAGCTGACCGACATTACCTCCGTCAATACCTCCTGCTTCAGATGTTTGTGGACCAGCGATAGTACTAAAACCCATAGATACAGATCCTAATCCTGATGCTCTATTGTATGCATTTGCTGTAAATGAACCCCAGCCAACAGCACCCATTCCACTATGTAATAATGTCCAGTTTCCATCTCCTTGATTGTACAAAGGATGACCTTGTTCTGTAAAGCCCCCATGATTCTGGGCAGCCTGCAATGGAGTCTTTTCAGATACCGTAAAATCTACACTCCAGTCACCTGGATTACCAAAAGCATCGTTTGAATTTCCATTTCCATTCCTTGATGCACCTCGAACTGAAGAAGCATAAATCTTTCCATTATATGGATTGCCGCTGCCGTCCTCAACAAAAATAACCGCAGCCTTCTTATCCTGGTCACTATCAACTCCTCCTCCATTTTCATCACAGTTTCCTGAAATACAGTAATAACTAAAAGGTACTATTTCAATACCATTTGAATTGGTAATATTATCTTCTAAATTGTTAAATAAACCAATCAATGAAAGTCTTGCTTCACTTCCAGGGTTACCACTAAGAGTCAAGGACAAAATATTATTATTAATTGAAAAATTAGTGATTGTAACCGGATTCCCATTGGTAAATAAAAAGTCACTATTTAATTTACTTAAAATATTACTTTGATTACTAGAATTAGTCATTAAAGATTCAGCTGTAGTAGAAATATTTAGTTGTGTATTTTGATTTGAAAGAGAAATACTAGAAATCATAGGGGCATTAATATCCTGCTCAAATGACATACCATAAATATCACTCAGTACAGGATTGATAATTCTTAATCCAAACTTTTCATATCCATTTGTAAAAGGATAATGACAATAGTCTGAATGTAAGGTCATCCCAGTAGTTGGCATAATTGATACATTGTTATTTTCAACAGCCAATAGTCTTTGAGCTTCTTTCACAGCAAGTCTTCCAGATGAACTAGTACCACAATTACATTCTCTCGTTTGAAATATATAATAATGTTCAATATTAGGATAGTCCTCTTGCCAAAAAGTCATCAGGTTTTCAAAATAACTTTTGTATTGTTCAGTAGAAAGAGTATTTGAAACTCCTGAATTTGACTCACCTTGAGACCAAAGTATTCCTCTGACATTGTCTTTTAGTCCAGTCTTTTCTAAACGGTAAAAAAGTCTTCCATAATTGGAGTCCGTTGAGGTTTGATAATTACTTGGTCTTTGAAAAAATTCTATTGGCTGACCGCCATGTGCACCATTAAATATAGCTATAGGAATACTTAATTCATCAATTAGTTTTTTTGCAAGCACAAGACCCCATTGACCTGTATTACCATTTGTATTTTCATTTCCATCACCTTGTCCGTAATACCATTGTTCATTGTTAATTAATCCCGAAGAGCTGGTAGCGCCTCCAGCATAAACTCTTACATAATCACTATTGTAAGGCGAAGAAGTTCCGCTATACTGAACTGCAGCTGCATTGGATTGACCCTGAACAATAAAAACATCACCACTAACAATATCATTGACTTCTTTGATTAGCATTGATTCGTTTTGTGAGTCAGCATAGATTTTAATATCATATTTAGACAATTCAGCATTTAAACTAATATCAATATCAAATTGTGAATTGTTATTTGTAAAATTTAAATTCTCCACGAATGTATCTTGTAAAGCGCCTGACTTGTATACTTCTACAGTAATTGATTCAAATGAAATTTCTTCATCTGTGGGCTCAACCCATTTCCAGCCTTGGCTAGGTTCACTGTAATTCTGAGAAGATGTGTCCTGATACAAACCAATCCAACCTCTAAAATTGCCCATTTCAGCTACTGCATTATTTTCTTCTATCGTTTGATGGGATGACAAGTATGCTCCTAAGCTTAGAGCATCAGATTTTGCAGATTCCCAGTCCAAACTTTGTGGATTTTTAAAATAACTATGTCCGTTGTATTGTCCCAGAAACTCATAATTACCTAAAGAATTAATAAGACCATTGTATTCAACATAAGATGGATTTAATGAATTTGCAGAAGCATCATTCCATTGACCAACTAATATTGTTGTATTTCCAAACATTTCAACAACATCTTCTGGTGGAGGATTATTATTTGGTTCACCGCTTTTCCAATTAGTATACGCAAGATCAAAATAAGGCCCATTAGTCACAGAGCCGCTAATATTGAGAACTCCTTGATTTGTTGATAAATCTCTTGCTATTAACTGTTTATTTTCAGGAATTGAAGAAAAAGAAACTTGTCCATTTGTAATTACGTATGTAAAAAAAAGTAATAGAAATACTATAAAATTTTTCATTATTTGTGGCCTTAAATAAGAATTGGACAAAAAATAATAACCCTGCTGAATTCAGCAGGGTTATTATTTAAATATTAAATCAAATATTAATTATTGATTAAAGCTTTCAGCTCATCAATTTGTTGTTGCTGTTCTTTAATAGCGTTGATTAGAACAGGTATCATACCTTGGTAGTTTACCGAAAGTGTTCCTTCTTCATCACCAGCCTCTTTTACTAATTCTGGGAAAGCTTTTTGAACTTCCTGAGCTAGTAAACCAATCTTTTCGATTGCTTGATTCGTTTTCATTGTGTATGATTTACCGTCTATCATTAATAGCTTAGAAATAGTATTTCCTAAAGAAACAATATTAGACTTAAGTCTCATATCAGAATTAACCGTTAGGTCTCCCGCAAGAGTTGCGCTACCATCATAATTGACTATAAATGCATTAGAAGAATTAGTTCCAGCTAAACCATTAGAAGAATCGATATCTCCATTTCCAACAACAAAAGCAACACCTGGGTTTGAACCTGAATATGCGCCATCAACATAGTAGTATTGCTGTTCAGTATCTCCAATGCCGGCAGCATTATTAACACCAACTGCAACCATACCTACATTATCAGCTGTTGTACCTAATCCCATTGAAGTAGCAGCTTGATTAGTTGCGCTAGTTCCTCTGTTTAATGCCATTGATGCATCACCAGATGCAGTATTGTATTTACCCATTGCTGTTGCACTACCTCCAGTTCCAACACCTTGACTAGTATCTCCAGCAGTATTCTGGTACCCAGTAGTAAAGTTTGTTGTTCCCCAAGCTACATTTTCTTGACCAAGAGAAACAGAACCTGCACCAGCTGCATGATTTTTAAATCCAATAGCAATTGTGCTAGCACCTTCTGCCCAGTTTTCTTTTCCTAAAGAAATTGAAGAATCACCTGTAGCATAGTTGTAATTCCCCATTGCAACAGTTGAAGTACCAAGAGCAGAGTTTCTAAATCCAGAAACAAAAGAAATATTTCCTAAAGCTCTAGATCCCCATCCAAAAGAAGCTTGACCTACATTACCACCATCAATTCCACCAGCTTCAGATGTCTGTGGTCCAGCAATTGTATTAAAACCCATTGCTACTGAACCTAATCCAGCTGCTCTATTATAAGCATTGGCTGAAAAAGAACCCCATGCAACTGAACCCATTCCATTATGAATCTGTGATAAATTTCCATCACCTTGAGAATATAATGGATGACCTGATTCGGTAAAGCCACCAAAAGATTGCGCTGCATCTTGAGGCGATTTCTCAGAAACTGTTAGATCAACACTCCAGTCTCCAGGATTACCAAAGGCACCGTTAGAGTTTCCATTTCCGTTTCTTGATGCTCCTCTAACTGATGAAGCATAAATTTTTCCGTTATATACGTTTCCGTCACCGTCCTCGACAAAAACGATTGCAGGCTTTTTATCTTGGTCAGCCGCTTGACCAAATGTATTAGCAATTCCAAATAAAAAAGCAATTGCAAAAAGTAAAGTTATTTTTTTCATAATAATTAATTTTTAAGTTTATTCTTTGATTATTTTAAAGTTTGTTGAATTATTTGATTCAAGATTTTGAACGATTAAAATATATGTTCCTCTCTCAAATCCTGAAATATCAATTTGTTTATCGTTTGTTTCTAATAATTGCTGACCTAACATGTTATAAATTGAAAGGTTTAAATCCCCATCAAAATTTATATTTAAAATTGATGATGTTGGGTTTGGAAAAACAGAAATTGACATTTCGCCATCAACTGTTTCAACGCTTAAAGTCGCATCTCCAGCTGTAACAATTGAAAAACTTCCAGGGTCTTGAAATTCTGAAGTTACTTGATAGTCTAATTCATCCGTATCCTCATATTCCATAGAGTTTCCAGACGCATCAACTACAACCATCTTTGCGTTGTGTGTTATTCCATTCATGTCAGCATCTTCATAGTTATATACCAGGACAGCGCTTAAGTTTTCTGCACTTGCATCTAGGTAGTATGACCTTAACATACTGTCACCGTTAGGTAAAACGATAGATGTATTAGATTTTTGAATAGTTACTCCAGGACTAATATTATAGTCACTAATTGGGGTAATTTCTAAACCTGCTACATCAAGTGTTGCTCCTGTTTTAACTTCAATATTCCCATTTTCTCCAACAGACACTTGTGCATGTGAAGAAAAAGAAAAAGAGAAGATCAAGAGAAGAAATAATGTAATTTTGTTCATAAGCTTGATTTTTGTGGTTTGTACTATTTTAAATTTAAATAAATAATAATTTAACTATATATTATTAGTTAGTTATTATAATGTCTTATAAAATTCACAACTATTTTGATAAAAAGTTATGAATTGTTGATATTTTAATTCAAATTATAATAAATTAACAGAAAAATAGCCATTTTTTTTAAAAATTATGAAATTACTACATGGTTTAATCAGTAAAAAAATTATTACAGTTTTTTTAATTGGTGTTTTTTTTAATGCTTTTGGTCAAAGTGAAATTATTACTGGAACTGTAACGGATAAAACTGGGACGCCTGTGCCCGGGGTCAATATTTTAGAAGATACGGATTCGTATAATGGAGCCGTAACAGATTTTGACGGTAACTTTATTATTAAGTCTAGTCCAAATGCTACACTTATAATTAGCTACGTAGGTTTTATTACACAAGAGATTAGATTAAATGGTCAAACAAATCTTAATATAGTTCTTGAAGAGGATTTATTTGGGCTAGAAGAGGTAACAGTTGTAGCCTATGGAGAACAAAAAAAGGAAAGTGTAATTGCTGCCGTTACATCAGTTGACCCGACTGAATTGAGAATTCCAACAAGTAATCTTACTACGTCCTTAGCAGGAAGAGTTGCTGGGTTGATTTCTTATCAAAGAAGTGGTGAACCAGGAAGGGACAATGCTGAATTTTTCATTAGAGGAGTTAGTACATTTGGGTATGCAAGATCCCCTTTAATATTAATAGATGGAATTGAAACAACTTCCACCGATCTTGCTAGGCTTCAGCCTGATGATATTGCTAGTTTTTCAATTATGAAAGATGCAACAGCTACGGCTCTTTATGGTGCTAGAGGTGCAAATGGAGTAATAATGGTAACCACCAAAGAAGGTAAGCAAGGTAAGGTAAAATTGAATGTTAGATACGAAAAAGCATATACTACAGCTACGAAAAAAGTCTCAATTGCTAATCCAATTACCTATATGCTATTGCATAACGAAGCATTAGCAACAAGAAACCCGTTAGGGGGTAGAATATATTCATTAGAAAAAATATTAATTTCTCAAGACCCAAACAGAAATCAAATGGCTTATCCAACTGTTAATTGGTTTGATGAATTATTAGAGGATTACACATTAAATAGTAGATTTAATTTCAATGTTAGTGGAGGAGGTAAAATAGCAAGATATTATCTTGCAGCAACGGTAAACACAGACAATGGAAATCTTAAAATTGAACCCCAAAATAATTTTAACAATAATATAAATTTTAACAGAATATCACTTAGATCAAATGTCAATATAAATCTTACCCCAACCACAGAAGTTGCCGTTAGATTTAACGGAAATTTTGACGATTATAATGGCCCGTTAAATGGTGGAGAAGAAATTTATAAACAGGCTATGCAAACCAATCCAGTATTATATCCAAAATACTATAATCCTGATGCAAACTATATAAACACTACGCATATTTTATTTGGTAATTATGGACAATTTGGAGATTATTTAAATCCATATGCAAATATGGTGCGAGGCTATAAAGACGAGAGTTATAATAATGTTTTAGCAACTGTAGAAATTAAGCAGAATCTAGATTTTATCACTAAGGGTTTGAAAGCTCGTGGATTGATCAATACCTCTAGATACTCATTTTATAATCTTGAAAGAAAATACAATCCATTTTATTATACACTAGCTAATTATGATTTTCAAAGTGATGTATATTCATTAATAGCCTTAAACCCTAATCAAGGAACCGAATATCTTGAGTATAATGAGGGGGCTAAAGTAATATCAAATTCTGTTTACTTTGAAGGCTCTCTTAATTACAATAGAATTATTAAGGATAAGCACAATATTTCTGGAATGTTAGTTGGTATAATCCGAGAACTAAAATATGCTAATAACGGTAATTTACAAACATCTCTTCCTTACAGAAACCTTGGTCTTTCTGGAAGATTTACTTATGCCTTAGACAGTAAATACTTTGCTGAATTTAATTTTGGATTAAACGGTTCTGAAAGATTTGCAAGAAGTGAAAGATTTGGATTCTTTCCTTCTTTTGGTTTTGGATGGTATCTATCCAATGAAGATTTTATGGATAAATATGAAGATACTATAACAAAATTAAAATTTAAAGGAACATATGGTTTAGTAGGTAATGACCAAATTGGTAGTGCTTCAGACAGATTCTTTTATATTTCTCAAGTCAATCTGAATGACGGATCAATGGGGTCAATGTTTGGTCAGGAATTTAGCAACTGGGTTAATGGAGTTAGTATAGATAGATACGCTAATGATCAAATAACGTGGGAAAAAGCACGAATGATGAATCTTGGATTTGAATTAGGTCTGTTTGGAATGGTTGATATTCAAGCTGATTATTTCACGGAATATAGATCTAATATACTAATGGATAGAGCCCAAACTCCTTCAACTTTGGGGTTACAAGCACCTATAAGAGCTAATGTTGGTGAGGCATCATCAAAAGGTTTGGAATTTACAATTGATTACAAACAAGATTTTAGAAATGATCTTTTCATTTCAGCAAGGGCTAATTTTTCTTACGCTACTAGTAAGTTTGAGGTTTATGATGAATTAGACTATGTTTCTGCTGGACTTCCGTGGAGATCTAGGATTGGGCTAAATCTTTCTCAGCCTTTTGGATACATTGCCGAAAGATTATTTATCGATGAAGCTGATATTGCAAATTCTCCACTACAAACATTTGGAGAATATATGCCTGGAGACATAAAATACAAGGATATTAATGGGGATGGTATTATTGATATAAATGATGAGGTTCCAATCGGTTACCCGACAACTCCAGAAATTATTTATGGATTTGGTGTATCTAGTAGTTATAAGAACTTTGATTTATCTTTCTTCTTTCAAGGTTCAGCAAGATCATCCTTTTTTATTGATGCATACAGAACTTCACCCTTTATAGATACAAGTGGAAGTGCAATTGGGAACAATGCACTTTTAACAGCTTGGGCAAATGATTATTGGTCAGAAAACGACAGAAATCTTTATGCTGCATGGCCAAGACTTTCTGACCAAGTTGTTGATAATAATAATAGAAATAGTACTTGGTGGTTAAGAGATGGGGGCTTTCTAAGACTAAAATCATTTGAAATAGGATATTCAATAGACCCAGAAGAGATTGAAAAATTTAAAGCTGAATCTTTAAGAATATATATCAGTGGCACAAACCTTTTGACGTTCAGTAAATTTAAAATATGGGATGTAGAAATGGGTGGAAATGGACTTGGATATCCGATTCAAAGAGGTATTAATTTAGGACTAAATATGAACTTTTAATATGGCAAATAAAAAATATTTTATACTAGTTTTATTTTTCTGGTTATCAGCCTGCGAAAAGGATTTTTTGAATGTTGTGCCTGATAATATTGCAACAATTGATCTAGCTTTTAATAATAGAGCTACCGCAGAAAGATTTTTATCTACTTGTTACACATATATTCCCGAGCATGCTCATATTGAACAAAACTTCTCACTGATTGCTGGAGATGAAATTTGGTATTATGCTGAAAATGATTTTTATATGAACAATGAAACCAGTTTTAGAATTGCTAAGGGACTACAAAATTCATCATCTCCTTATTTAAATTATTGGGAAGGTGGTCGTGGTGCCCCGCATAGTTTATTTGTTGGTCTCAGAGATTGTAACATATTTTTAGAAAATCTTGTTTCGGTTCCTGGGCTAGAAGAAGAAGAAAGACAAAGATGGTTAGCTGAAGTAAAAGTTTTAAAAGCATTTTACCATTTTTGGCTTCTTAGAATGTATGGTCCAATTCCTATTATTAGGGATAATCTCTACGTAGGTGCTTCATTAGAAGAAAGTCAAGTGCCAAGGGATTCTGTCGATGATATTGTAGATTATATTGTTGAATTAATAGATGAGGTAATTGCTAGTGAAGCGTTACCTGGAATTATAAACTATATATATACTGAACAAGGAAGAATAACCTTACCGGCAGCTAAAGCAATTAAAGCCAAAGCTCTTGTTCTTGCTGCAAGTCCTATTTTTAACGGTAACTCTGATTTTAGTGAATTGGTAGATTCTGATGGAAATTCATTAGTGAATCAAACATATGACCAAAACAAATGGGTAAAAGCTAGAGATGCATTAGCTGATGCAATAAATGAAGCTCATTCCAATGGTCATGCTTTATATCAATTTACAGACCAAGTGCCAATTAATGGTGATATAAACGAAACTATTAGACAAGAATTAACTCAAAGAGCTGGAATAACAGACCCTTTTAATACAGGTATAGTTTGGGCTTTTGAACCAGCTTGGACAGGTGATTTACAACAATGGAGTCAGCCAAGATGGACTGCAGATCATCAAGCGTTGTTTAATTATACTAAAAAGTCTCATGCACCTACATTAAATATGGTAGAAACATTTTACACCAAAAATGGAGTTCCCATTAATGAAGATATAAATTGGGATTATGATAATAGATTTAATGTTACATCTTTAAACACAGATGACGAGTACCATAAATATTATATCGAAAGTGATTACAGCACAGCTAAACTTCATTTAAATAGGGAACCGCGTTTTTATTCAACAATAGGCTTTGATGGAGGTAAGTGGTTTTCTTTAGAAACTCCAAATGTTGAACAAATCCCATATTTGAATGCTAAGGCTGGGGCACCTTCAGGAAAAAATGGTTTTGAAATATATTCAATCACTGGATATTTTGCCAAAAAACTAGTCCATTTTGAAAATATTATTTCTTTACAAGGTTCAACAATTAAAGGATATTCATTTCCGATTATAAGAATGGCTGACTTGTATTTAAATTACGCTGAGGCACTAAATGAAGTGAAAGATAGTCCTGATAATGAAGTCTATGAATATATTCAAGCTGTAAGACATAATGCAGGATTGGATCTAGGAGGTGACCTATTAAATACCTGGTCTCAATTTTCAAATAATCCTAGTAAACCAACTACAAAAGATGGAATGAGAGATATAATTCAACAAGAAAGAATGGTTGAATTGGCATTGGAAGGATACAGGTATTGGGATTTGAGAAGATGGAAGCTGGCAGAGGACTATTTTAGTAGACCCATAAGAGGTTGGAATATTTTTAGGTCTGATGTAGAAGGATTTTATGAAGTAGAAAACATATATTACAGAAATTTTTTAAAGAAAGATTATTTATGGCCAATTAGTCAAAATGAGCTTCTAAGAAACCCTAATCTAATTCAAAATCCTGGATGGTAAAATTTTTAATAAATAAAATGAATAAAATAAAGTATATAATTCTTTTAATGATCTTTCTGATAAGCTGTGTTGATGACTCAGAACATGGACCATATGGAAGTGACAGTACTCCTCCAGGTCCAGTAGCAATTAATGAAGTAGTTAATACACCTGGTGGTGCTGTTATTTATTTCACCCCTCCTTCAGATGAAGATCTTTTATATGTTAAAGCTTCTTTTGAAGATGAAAATGAAATCGAAAGACAAGTCATTGTTTCTTCAGTTATCGATTCTCTAAGTATAGTTGGATTTGCTCAAGAAGGGACATATCCTGTAGACGTAATTGCTGTTGATCGTGGAGAAAACGAATCTATTCCAACAACAGTAAATATTAACCCTATGGAAGCACCAATTCATGCAATTTTAAATTCAATGGTTGGAAATGATGATTTTGGCGGAATTAATATTGCATATGAAAATCCTACAAGGGCTGAAGTTTCACTAAATCTTTCAACTATTGACGGAGATGGAAATTTGGTTTTTAGAGAGTCATTTTATACAAGTCAAGCAAGTAGTTCATATAGCTTTAGAGGTTATGATCCCGTTCCTACAGTATTTGTAATATACGTTGAAGATAGATGGGGAAATCAAACGGATACTAGAAGTTTTGAAGCAACCCCACTGGAAGATATATTTATGGACAAAGCATATTGGGCTATAGAATCAATGCCTGGTGATGAAAGTTTTAGTGAATATGGTTTTACAGCTAATCAAATTTGGGATGGGTACTGGAGTAATCAATGGAATTGTGGACACACAAATTTTTTACCTCTACCACATCAGCTAACTCTAGACTTAGGACAAACAGCCAAACTTAACAGATTTAAATTATATCAAAGAGGTGGGTCTGAATTATATAAACATGGTAACCCTAAAGTATTCGAAATGTATGGAAGAGAAAATCTTGAAAGCCTTCCAATTTATGACCCTGATGACCCAGGTGATGGATGGATTTATTTAGGAACGTTTGAATCTTTTAAGCCATCTGGATTGCCTCCAGGATCAAACACAGCCGAGGATTATGAATATCAAGATAACGGAGAAGATTTTGTTTTCGGGTATGATGCGAGACAGTATGATATTAGATACATAAGATTGGTCAATGTTGAATCTTGGAATAATCAAATGGTTACGGTAATTGGAGAATTATCATTCTGGGGAAGTATTATAAATTAATAGTATGAGTATAAATTATAGTAGACATTTTTTAAAAGTTTTAGTTCTAATTGGGTTTTTTACTAATTATTCTTGTGGAGATATGGATTCAATTCATGAAGATTATTTACAGGGAGAGCAGGTTTATGCTGGAAAACTTGACACTTTAAAAATAAGGCCTGGATATTATAGAGCTCAGCTAGAAGGCCAAACCCAATTTCTTGGGAACTCTAATCAAATTATCATCGAATATGATGATCAGACAGAAGTGTATGATATAAATCCTGATAATATTGAAAATGGAATTTATACTATGATTCTTCCTAATCTTGAAGAAAAGTCATACGAATTCAATGTTACTACCCAAGATGAGTTAGGAAACCTTTCAGTTTCTCAAATTGTAGCGGGTAGTGCTGTTGGGGATATTTTTGTTTCAGATCAAGACCCAAGAGAAATTGATAATTTCACTTTTGAGGACGATGGAACATATGCTAATTTTTTTGGGAATGCTCAATCAGAAAATGTAATATTTACAATAGTAGATTATGAGAATGAATCTGAAGGAATTTCAAAAGACACCTTATTTTATGATGATAATAGAATTAATATTGACCAGTATAAGCCTTTGGGTAATCTTCAAACTACATCTGTAATACAATCAGGATTAGATGGAATTGACTCAATTTCTTTAGTTTCTTTAGACTATACAATGCCTGAACTTCCCTACTCTATTCTAAATAAAAACTACATCAGACTTGTAAATATGCCAAGTGATAACCCTGGTACATTTAACAATGCGAATCCTAGCGAATATCTTTTTGACAATATTTCTGATTGGAATGGTGATGACACCTATACTTACAACTCTGGGCCAAATAGTATTCCCCATCATTTTACTATTGACCTCGGGGTAAATACCATTTTAAGAAGAGTTGATATTGATATGCTGGACCCTAATATTGATTCTTCATCAAATGCTACAGCTATTCAGGTCTGGGGTAGAGATAATTTAGATTTTGCTCAAACAGCATCAAGCGATGAAGAACTATTTATCGACGCTGGGTGGGTATTATTACATGAAGAGCAAATAGATGGAGAAAATCTTAATCGGGCTAGTTTTGTTATTGATCCTAATTTTTCTCCGAAAAGATTTATAAGATTAAGGACCACTTCTTCTGTGAATAATGATAATGTAAAATTTACTGAGCTTACATTTTACGGAGAAGAAATCGAATCAATCCAATTGGATAAATCAATATTTGTTTTACAAAACATGCCGAGTGATAACCCTGGAACATCTTATGGTGCTGATCCTGCAAATTATTTATTTGATAATAATACATTATATTCTGGAGATATTTATGGTTATCATTCAGGTGAAAATGCTATTCCAGGTCATCTTACTATAGACTTGGGAACTTCAACATATCTTAGCAATGCAAGATTAGATTTTAGGCCTACATGGAGTTTCAACGGTAACACACCAAATCAAATCGAAATATGGGGTAGATTAGATTTATTAAATGCTGAAACATATCCAGAATTTGAAAGCTCTGGGAATACTGTAATTTCTAATCCAGTATCAACAGAGTCATTTGAAAATGCAGAATGGGTATTACTACACTCCCAAGCTATAGATGGTCAAAACTCTAGCAATATTGAATTTGAAATTGATAATTTGGTTAAATCTAGATTTATAAGGTTAAGGTATGTAAATACTGTTCAAAATAGTGCTTGTCAATTTATTGAAATTAGTTTTTCTGGTTATGGTTCATTTCCAATAGATTAAATAAATTTAGTTTGAAAAAAATATTCATTTTTTATTTTTTAGTATTAATCTCAGTACAAATCAATGCACAAGAGTACTCAAGATTAGTTGATACAAAAATTGGATCTAAAGGTGAAGGTTTAGCATGTGGGTATAATTTTATAGGAGCAACCTATCCTTTTGGGATGGTTCAATTTACTCCAACCTTTTTCTCAGCTCATAAAGGTTTTGTTATAACTCAACTGAACGGAGCCGGCTGTTCAAATTTGGGAGATTTTCCAATATTACCAATAAGCGGAATTATTGAAAAGTCTCCAAATGATATGAATTCATATAAAAAGTTTGAAGAGATTAAAATGGCACAAGCTGGTTATCTTTCATTAAAAATGAATGAAAAAATTGATGTTGATTTAACCGTTACGAAAAGGTCTGGAGTCGGTAAATTTAATTTTAATAATTCTGATTATGGAACGTTAATAATTGGAACTGGGATAAATTCCTCTCCCTCTGAAAAAATTAAAGATGCGTTTGTGGAGGTCACTTCTCCTTTGAGCTGTGAAGGTTTTACAAGAGGTGGAGATTTCTGTGGGACTGAGGTAGATTATAAAATTTATTTTGCAGCAGAATTTGATAGACCATCAGAATTTAACGGGACTTGGAAAGGCAATAAACTTTCAACAAAAAAAAGCAGTGTAGGGAAAAATAGTGGAGCTTACTTCACTTTTAACACAGATGATATCAGCAAAGTAAACTACAGAATTGCTATATCTTTTGTTTCTATTGAAAATGCAAAGGAAAATCTAAAAACCGAAAATAAATATATCAACTTTGAAGATTATAAAAAGCAAACTTCCCAGGTATGGGATGAATATCTTTCAACTATTAAGATTAAGTCCGATAATAGCGATAGACTAAAACAATTTTATACTCATTTTTATCATTCATTAATTCACCCAAATATTGTTAGTGATATTAATGGTGAGTATATGGGTGCTGATTTTAAAGTTCACAGAGTAGAAGAAGGTCGTGAACAGTATAGCTCCTTTAGTGTCTGGGATACATACAGAACACAAGGACAACTTTTAGCAATGTTATTTCCAAAAAAGAGTAGTGATATGATGCAATCTTTAGTAGATTTCGCTGACCAGGCTGGAGGATATGGTAGATGGATATTAGCCAATATTGAAACTGGAATAATGCAAGGTGACCCAACTCCAATTTTAATTTCTAATTCGTATGCATTTGGGGGAGATGATTTTGATATAGATAAAGCTTATCATTATATGAGAAAAGGGGCGCTAATTCCTAGAGTATATTCTCAAAAGCAAGAAATTAGACCCTACCTTGAAGAATATATTAATCATGGACATACTTTTGCATCGATGTCTCTTGAGTATGCTTCATCCGATTTTGCTATTGCGCAATTTGCTTTAAACGCCTTAGCGAATGAAAATGATTATGATTTTTTTAAAAAAAGATCTCAAAATTGGAAAAACAATTATAACCCAAAAACAAAGTGGTTAAATTCAAGATTTCCAAATGGCATCTGGAAGGATAAAACACATGATTGGAGAGAAGGAACATATAAAAATTATTTTTGGATGGTTCCTCATAATTTGAATAAATTAATAGATACTATAGGGGGTCCTAAATTTGCTGAAAAAAGACTTGATTCATTATTTGTAAAGCTAGATGCTGAATATGAAGAAGACTGGTTTGCTGCTGGGAATGAACCAGATTTTCAGGTTCCCTGGGTTTATAATTGGATAGAAAAACCCGAAAAAACTTCAAAAACAATCGAACGAATCCTTAATGAAATGTATAGTAGTAATGAAAATGGCCTGCCTGGAAATGACGATTTAGGTACTATGGGTGCTTGGTATGTTTTTGCTTCAGTCGGACTTTATCCTTTGATTCCTGGTGTTGGTGGATTTTCGTTAAACATTCCTCAATTTAATTCAATTGACATCAAGCTTCCTGATGATAAAATTTTAAAAATTAGAAAAAAGGGGGGTAAAAATTATTTCATAAATTCATTAAAATTTAGGGAAAAACCTTACTATTCAACGTGGATAAATTGGGATATGATAAAAAAAGGAGGAGTATTAGATTATCATATTTCTGATCAAAAAAATGATAAATGGTTTTTAAATGCTCCGCCTAATTATAACTAAATAAAAAAAAATGCAGAAAAAAATATATTTAATAATCGCTGTTGTATTTATCTCATGTGCAACATATTTAGGAAAGAGTGATAAATTAATAAATTATGTGGATCCGTTCATAGGCTCTGGTGGTCACGGTCATGTGTTTGTTGGAGCAAATGTGCCATTCGGAGGTGTTCAGGTTGGTCCTACGAATTTTAATAAAGGTTGGGACTGGTCTTCTTCTTATCATCACACAGACAGTATCGTCAAAGGATTTTGTCATATAAATGTAAGCGGTACAGGAATGTCTGATTTAGGTGAGTTAACAATTATGCCTGCGACCGGAAAATTAATGACTGGTGCTGGTACGCAAAATAATCATATGGCAGGATATTCCTCACTTTACTATAAAGACAAAGAACATGCAAGTGTAGGATATTACAAGGTGCATTTAGAGAGATATGATATTGATGTCGAACTTACAGCAACTGAAAGAGTTGGATTACATAAATATAGATTTCCCAAATCTGATCAGTCCAGAGTTATTATTGATCTAGGTGAAGGAAGTGCAGATAGGCCAACAGAAACATATTTAAAAAAAATTAATGATACTCTTTTTCAAGGACACAGATTTTCCTCCGGATGGGCTAGAGACCAAAGAGAATATTTTAGTCTTATAATTTCGAAACCTGTAGATGATTTTATTCTTTACGATAGGCATAAAAAATTTAAAGGTGAAGAAAGAAAAGGAGATTACGTGAAAGGGTTTTTAGAATTTTCAACAAGAAGCAATGAGAATATTATGGTTAAAATGGGAATATCTACAGTAAGCTCAAAAAATGCATTAGAAAATATGATGATTGAGCTACCTCACTGGGATTTTTCGAAGGTTAAAAAAGATGCAGAAAAAAAATGGGAGAAAGAACTTTCTAAAATCAAAATTAAAACTGATGAAATAAAGAAAAAAAGAGTCTTTTATACGGCAATGTATCACACGATGATTGCTCCAAACCTATATCATGATTTAAATGGAGAATACAGAGGGACTGACAAAATAGTTTACAAGGACTCTTCCTTCACTAATTATACATTATTTTCTCTTTGGGATACATATAGAGCAGCTCACCCTCTATACACGATAACCCATCCTGAAAGGGTGAGTGATTTTGTTAATTCTATGGTTAAGATATATGAACACCAAGGCAAATTACCCGTTTGGCATCTTCGCGGAAATGAAACCAACACAATGCCTGGCTACAGCGGTATCCCGGTTGTTATCGATGCTGCTTTAAAGGGGTTTGAAAATATTGATCTTGAAAAAGTATATGAAGCAGCAAAAGTAAGCGCCACAGGGGATTTTGAGCCTGGAGTTAAAGATTTAATGGAAAGAGGATATATACCTGCTGATTTTATGGTTGAATCTGTAGCAAGTAGCATGGAATATGCAATTGGAGATTGGGGTGTAGCACAATTGGCAAAAAAACTTGGTAAAACAGAAGATTATGAATATTTCTTGAACCGATCTAAGGCTTACAAACAGTACTTCGATCCCGAAACTAGATTTATGAGAGGTAAACTTTCTGACGGTTCGTGGAGAACTCCATTCAATCCAGTTTCAGCTGAACATCGAGTAAATGATTATTGTGAAGGAAATGCATGGCAATATCTTTGGCTTGTGCCTCAAGACCCAGAAGGGTTAATAGAATTATTAGGTGGAGATGAAGCATTCAATGAAAAATTAGACGAATTGTTTAGTATGTCTTCAGAATTAGGGGATGAAGCCTCAATGGATATTACAGGTTTAATAGGTCAGTATGCTCATGGTAATGAACCTAGTCATCATACTACTTACATGTATGCATATTCTGGTGAACATTACAAAATAGCTGATAAAGTTAGATATATAAACAATGAATTATATACTGATGAGCCTAACGGGCTTTCTGGTAATGAAGATTGTGGACAAATGTCCGCATGGTATATATTATCTTCAATGGGATTCTATCCTGTAAATCCATCTAATGGAGCATATGTGTTTGGATCACCTCTTTTTGATGAAGTCTCTTTAAATATTCCTGGTCAAAATAAATTTAAAATTTCGGCTAAGAATAACAGTGACAAAAATATTTATATTCAATCCGTTTCACTAAACGGAGAGGATTACAAATATTCTTACATTACTCACAAACAAATTTTAGAGGGAGGTAAGCTTGAATTTGTGATGGGTCCGAATCCAAATAAAAATTTTGGTACAGAAAAAAAATACAGACCTAAATCTATAGTTTATTAAAAATGAAAAAAGCTGTTATTTTTTATTCGTTATTTTTTATTTTTTTAATCACAAAAAAAACAATAGCAAGCGAAGATTATGTGAAATATGTAAATCCGTTAATAGGAACCGATACTTCATTTGAACTTTCTAACGGTAATACATATCCTGCAATTGCAAGACCATGGGGAATGAATTTTTGGACACCTCAGACTGGAAAAATGGGAGATGGATGGGGATACACTTATAAAGCAGAGCATATAGTTGGGTTTAAGCAGACCCATCAGCCAAGTCCGTGGATAAATGATTATGCTGCATTTTCATTGATGCCTTCTGTTGGAAAATTAGCAGTTCTAGAAGACGAAAGAAGAGCAAAATTTAATCATGATAATGAGTTAGTAGAACCGCACTTTTATTCGGTAATTCTTGATGAAATTGATACTAAAGTTGAGTTTACAGTAACTGAAAGATCTTCGTTTTTTAAATTCCACTTCCCTAAAACTGAAAATGCAAATATTATAATTGATGCATTTTTTAAAAATTCTGAAATAAAAATTATTCCAAACGAAAATAAAATAATTGGTATTGCAAAAAATAATTCTGGAGGTGTGCCAGAAAATTTTGCCAATTATTTTGTAATTGAATTCAATCGACCATTCAAAAAATCTGGTGTTTGGGATGGAAAAGGTAATATAATTTTAAAAAATCAACTCAAAGGGAAACACGTAGGTGCTTATGTTTCATTTAATACTAATCCAAATGATGTAATTGAGGTAAAAGTATCGTCTTCTTTTATAAGTCATGAACAAGCTTGGATAAATCTAAAAAGAGAACTTCCTGAAAATAAAAACTTTGACGAAATTTTAGCAGAAGGTCGTAAATCGTGGAACGATGAATTGTCAAAAATAAAAGTTGAAACAGAAGATACTCCTTACGGAATTTCAAATAAAACTAAATTTTATTCAAGCTTTTATAGAACAATATTATTCCCAAGGCAATTCCATGAATATAATGAAAAAGGTAAGCAAATTCATTACAGCCCATATAATGGAAAAATCTTAGCTGGCCCTCTGTACACTGACAATGGATTTTGGGATACGTTTAGAGCTGTATTTCCGTTTTATACAATATTATATCCTGAAAAACTTGGAGAAATAATGCAAGGTATTATGGTAAACCCATACAAAGAAAGTGGGTGGTTACCAGAATGGTCAAGTCCAGGACATCGTGATTGTATGATTGGTTCTAACTCAGCTTCCATTATTGCAGAGGCCTATCTTAAAGGAATAAAAAATTTTGATATAGATACAGCATATAGTGGGATTATCAATAGTTCAGAAAACGAAGGCCCTTTAAGCTCTGTTGGTAGAAAAGGTGCTTTTGAATATAATAAATTAGGATATATCCCCTTTGATTCTTCAATCAATGAAAACGTAGCTAGGACATTAGAATATGCTTACAATGACTTTTCAATTTGGAAATTAGCAATTGAATTAGGTCGTCCAAAAACTGAAATAGATTTGTTTGAAAAAAGAGCTAATAATTATAAAAATGTATTTGATTCGTCAACAAATTTCATGAGAGGAAAATTGAAAAATGGAAATTTTCAATCTCCTTTTGTTCCTGATGCTTGGGGAGGTGCATTTACGGAAGGAAGTTCTTGGCATTACACATGGTCTGTTATTCATGACCCACAAGGCCTAATTAATTTAATGGGTAGCAGAGAAGATTTTGTAAAAAAGCTTGATGAAGTATTTACATCAGAGCCAACATCAGATTTTTCTTATTATGGATTTAAAATTCATGAAATATTAGAAATGGAATTACTAAACATGGGACAATATGCACATGGTAATCAACCAATTCAACATGCAATTTATTTTTATAATTATGCTCAAGAACCCTGGAAAACTCAGGAAAAAATAAGATACGTTCTAGATAATCTGTATGGGGATGAAGCTGATGGTTATTGTGGTGATGAGGATAATGGTCAAACTTCAGCTTGGTTTTTATTTTCCTCTTTAGGATTCTATCCAGTAGCGCCCGTTACAATGGAATATATTATTGGTAGCCCACTGTTTAAGCGTGTAGAAATTTCATTACCTAATGGAGAAAAATTTATTATAGATGCGTCACAAAATAATAAAGAAAACATATATGTTAATGATGTTAAGTTTAATGAAATTAGATATAATAAAAATTGGCTACATCATAAAGAATTGATGAAGGGTGGAAGACTAAAATTTAACATGAATAAAACACCAAATTATGAATGGGGTTCAGCTAAAAATAGTATTCCTTATTCAATGACAAATGAATAAAATTGTCGGGATGACAGGATTTGAACCTGCGACCCCACGGCCCCCAGCCGTGTGCGCTAATCGAACTACGCCACATCCCGCTTTAATGAATTTAAATTATCGTTATGATTAAAAAGTTAAATATAAAAAATTTAGAACAACGAGAAATAATGCCCGGGTTTCACGGTAGATTTGTAAACGGAGAAAATATTACATGGGCATTTTGGGAAATAGAAAAAGGCTCATCCATACCAGACCATAATCACATACATGAGCAAATCATGCATGTTTTAAGTGGAGATTTTAGCTTTACTATTAATGGAATACCTAGTATATTTACAAAAGGTGATACAATAGTAATTCCATCAAATACACCACATAGAGGAACTGCTTTGACGGATTGTAAAATAATGGATGTTTTTAGTCCTAAAAGAGAAGAATATATATGAAAATAAATCTTAAAAGTAAAAAAGCTCTGGTTGGCGGAAGTAGTAAAGGGCTGGGATATGCTGTAGCAAAACAGCTTGCTATATGTGGAGCTCACGTTACATTAGTTTCTAGAAATGAATCATTATTAAAAAGTAACATTTTAGAGTTGAAAGAACTCACAGGAATTAAACACGATTACTTAGTTGTTGATTATGATAACAATCTAGAATACAAAAAAATAATCAATAAGTTTTTTTCTAAAAATTCTGTAGATATTTTGATAAACAACACTCAAGGTCCACCAGCTGGAGACGTATTAAGTGTTAGCGAAGTAGATTATGAAAATTCATTTAATCTATTATTTCAGAATACTGTAAATACATCAATGGCTGCTATTAGAGGAATGAAAAAAAAAAACTGGGGTAGGATAATTAATATGACATCCGTTTCAGTAAAGGAACCATTGGCATATCTGGCACTTTCAAATACGATTAGATCTGCAGTAACAAGTTGGGGGAAAACCTTGTCAATAGAATCTGGAAAAAATAATATAACAGTTAATAATATTCTAACTGGGTTTTTTAACACTAAAAGACTGAATCAGCTTAATAGTGAAAAGGCAAAAAAATTTAATATCAAAATTGAAGATGTATTTAATAAAATGTCTGAAATGGTACCCCTAAAAAGAATTGGTGAACCAGAAGAATTTGGATATTTAGTTGCTTTTTTATCTTCAGAATTTGCCAATTATATAAACGGGGCAAATATTCCAATCGATGGAGGTTTGCTTAAATCAATGTGATTTGCTATTCCAAAATTACAGTTCTTTCTGAAGGATTAAATGGAGTATCAATTAAAGATCCTGATGAATCTATTAGTTCAAGTTTAATTTTAATTTCCCCTTTAGGTAATCCCTCTATGTAATAAGGTGCCCATTCATCAATTATAAATTCACTATCCTGAATTGTAGCTTTTACTTTATTTCCATTAGCTGAAATCTCAGTGTTAATTAAATAAAAGTCAAGTAATAATTTTTGTGTGTCAACTCCCTTATAAGTACCTTTTGGTCTACTGTAGAATAGAAATTCATTATTTAGATCAATTTTGTTATCTCCAATTTGGGTTAAAATAAAAGCATTAGGGTTTTTAACTGATTCATGATATGATCTAGATAAAAATGCTAATATGACATTATTTTCTTTTTCTAGATTCTTTGTAAAATTATCTTCATAGTGAGCTGAATAAGGGCCATTATTTACAATAAAATGGATGTGTTGACCTTTTGCAGAATTTGCTAATTGATAATCGAAGTCTTTTAGTGTCTGCATCCCAAGTTCATATTGATTCACATTAAAAGAAAATTTATAGCCTCCGTCAATACTTATTGGGTCGTTCATTTTAAGAACTGAATTAGAATATTCAGGAGATCCTTCAACCTTAGTGACAGAAATTTTATTAGGATTATTACAAGAAACCAACAAAATGGCAGCGATAAAAAAATATAGTTTATTCATGGTATAATTTAAAAATACTAAACAAAAAAACACCCCATTTAGAGGTGTTGTTTTAAAATTTTAAGAAATTACTCTACCGGAGGAGATCCAGGAGGGGGTGGAGGTAACATCATATCATAAACAAAAAATCTGTTAACTAATCCGTCAACAATTTCTGCATCAATCATAGAATTCTTTTTTACCTCTTGTCCATCAACTGTTAAGGTCATGCTATGACCAACTACAATCCAAGTTGATCCGCTACCTACAGCTTCATATGGAAGTGCCCAATAAATATCCCACATTGGGTTTTCAGCCTCGAACCATGCAGTGAGAGCCTCAGCATGCATTTCTTTACCGTTTATTGTGCTTCCATCTGGACCAGCAATTGAAATTTTATCTGTTTCCATAGACATAATCGCTTCCATATCTCTTTCATTATGAGCTTTTATATAGTTTACCCACACGTCTGTGATATCATCTGACCCCACAACGTATTTCTCACCTTCTGCTCCGGTGAAAAATCCTGCTCCTACTTGGTCAGCAGGTGAATTACAAGCTGTAAATGTTACAGCTAAAATTAAAATAAATAGTTTTTTCATAGTTTATAATTTATTGTGTTAGTATTAATTTATTCTTTGTTTTCTCTTCCGATTAACTTGTTGAAAGTTTCAACATCAAATTCATTTCCGTATAGTAATGTAGAAAATCTCTGTATCTCGGCAGCAATTTGAATTGCAGCTTTAATTTCTTCATCGTTAGCTCCAGCTTTTTTGGCAAATTCAATCTGAGCTGCTATGCAATATTCGCATCTAATTGCGGCTGAAACAGCAATAGCAACCAATCTACCTTCTTTGGCATCAATTGGGCTTTCATCAGACCAAAGCATATTAAACTCATCGAAATATTCCGCTGCCTCTTGAGCCATAAATTCAGGATACATTACATTCCAAGGCGCTTCTTTTTTTTCTTGTTCTTGACTAAAACTAAAGGTCGTAATTAAGAAACATATTAAAGTTAATTTTTTCATAGTTTGTATATTAAAAATAAAGAATTTACAATATAGTGAATTAGCTTTTATTTTTAACAAAAAAACACCCCATAAAGGGGTGTTTCAAATTAAACTGGAAATATTAAATAGTTTACGGTAATACTACAGTATCAATTGCATGTATAATTCCATTATCGGCTTGAACATCAACTAAAATAATATTACTTGTTCTATCATTATTATCAGTTAATATTCCTTGGCCATTGTCACCGACATTAAATGTCAAATTTCCTCCTCCAGCAGTGCTAAATTCCATGCCGTCAGATAAATTTATAGATAACTGATTTGCACCAGCAATTACATGATAAGCTAATACAGCTGATAAAGTTGGTTCGTCTATGTCATTTAAACTACTTAGACCTAGTTCTGAAAGGAGATTTTCAAATGCACTATTAACAGGTGCAAATACTGTAAATGGTGAAGATGAAGTTCCTGAAGGTATACTTAATAAACCGACAAAATCTTGTGTAAGATCTTCTCTAGTTAATGCCTGAACTAAAATATCAAAATTTGGGTCAGCCAAGGCAAATGTTACTACTGAGGGTAATCCAATCACTCCATCAACAATGTGTACAACTCCATTACTAGCAATTACATCAGCAGTTGTAACTGATGAAACTCCGTTAAAGGAAACTCCATTATCTGTATTAATGTAGATAGACATATTGGTTTGAGATGCTGAGCTGATTGCCTGAGTATTTGCATATCCATTGGTCAAAGAGCCTGATTGAACTTCACCACTAATAACATGATTTAATAAAACATTAGTTAATACATCAACAGGGACATCCTCTAAACTTGAGGCATTTATGCTAGTCAAAAAAGAATCAAATGCATCGTTCGTTGGAGCCAAAACAGTAAATGCGCCAGGTGAACTTAGAGTAGCATCTAATCCAGTTACTTGTAATGCTGAAACTAATGTACTTAAACTCTCTGTTTGAGAAGCTAAATCAACGATAGAAGAACCCGCACAACAAAGACCATCATCATTATCATCACTATCACATGAAATAATAAATAGAGATAAAAATAATATTGGTAAAATTTTAAAATAATTTTTCATAATAAATTTTAATGTTAAAACATTCAACAGTCAAATGCCATGCCACAAATTGATATTAATTTTAAGATTATGAAAATTAACTTTTAATTAAGATTAATACTATTTCTTATTTGATTTCTATTAATCTTGCCATTGTTTTTAGGAAAAGTATCAAGAAGAAAAACTTTTTTTGGAACTTCGTATTTATCAAGTTTTTTAAACGCATCTTTGTAATTTTCTGGGATATTTTCTTTAAAAACTATAACTACTTCATCACCAAGTTTATCATTGCTTAATGAACTAATTATAAAATCTGAAGAATAGTATTTTGATAATTTTTGTTCTACAGTTTCAGGATTAATTTTTATTCCTCCAGAATTTATAATAAAATCCTTCCTCCCTAAAAGGATAAATTTATTGCTACTGGTTAAATGAACTACATCATTTGTTTGAACAAAATCAATTGAAAGATGACCTGGCTTAATTAATAAACAATTGTTTTTTTCATAAATTTTAATTCCAGGCAATAAAGTGAATTCACTCTGGTTCTTCGATAGATTTTTTATCGCAATATGAGTAATGGTCTCTGTCATTCCATATGTTTCAAATACATTTGAATCAATAGATAAAATTTTTTCTCTTAGAGCTTGATTTACAGCGCTTCCACCTACAATTACATTTTTTATTTTTCCAATATATTTTAAAGAGTTTTCTAACTGCATTGGAGTAAGGCCAACAAAATCAAAATCATTTTTTAAATTTAAAAGGGGTGTGCTATTAACCGGATATAAATAGATGTCTAAACCTAAAACTAAAGCTCTAACAAGCATCATTTTACCAGCGATATATTTTATTGGCAAACAATTTATCAATCTATCGCCTGGACTTAGATTAAAGTATTTAGCTGTTAATTTAGCTGACGCAATTAAATCTGTTTTCTTCAATTTAATTTTTTTTGGTTTCCCCGTAGAACCAGATGTATTCGCGTGTATAAAATCACTCTTATCAAACCAAGAAATCAAGAAATCGTAATAGTCTTTTTTATCTTTTAACTTATTTAAAAGACTTGATTTAGAATTCGATTCTCCTTCAAATTTGAATTTATTATGTATTAGTATATCTGTCAATTTTGTTTAAAAAAAAATTTAAATCCCATTTTTTATTTTCATTTAGAAAAATAGTGTCCCTATGAATTTCTAGGGGAGAAATGATATTGTTTTTAAAAAGCATTCCTGTACCTAAACCCTGCCTCATATTATTACCTTTTGTATACACCCATTGAGAAATTACATTTAGGCCAACATTACTTTCTAATGCACTTGTAGCCCACCATTTAATGTTTCTCTTTTCTGCTAAATCTATCCATCGATTTGATTCTTCTATACCACCCAATAAGCTAGGTTTTATAATTAAAAATTGAGGATTAATGGTTTCTAATAAAACATCCTTTTCTGAAACTTTAATCAACTCTTCATCTAACGCAATTGGAATTGGGGACATTTGGCATAATTGAGCCATTTCATACCACTGATTGGGTTTTATAGGCTGCTCTAAAGAATGAATTGAAAAATTGCTTAATCTCTTGATTTTTTCTAAAGCGTTATCTTTTCTAAATGCGCCATTTGCGTCTAGCCTAATTTCCAGATCCTTTTCTGAATATTTTTTTCTGATTTTTTTAATCATTTCAAACTCAGATTCAAAATCTAAAGCACCAACCTTTATTTTAATACAGTTAAATCCATCATTGATTTTACTCCTTATTTGAGTTTCCATATATTCAATATCACCCATCCAAACCAAACCATTTATTCGAATACTGTCATTGAAATTTGAAAAAGAAGAATCAAATAATTTAAAATTTTCATCATAAGTAAGATCCCTCAAAGCAGTTTCTATTGCAAATTTTATCGCTGGATAATCTTCAATTTCTTTATCTTCAATAATTTTACCGGATGAAATTTTTTCACAAACTTGTTTAAGCTTTAAATTAATATTTTTAATATTATCTATACTAAGTCCTGGAATTATACTGCACTCACCTATTCCAATTTTATTTTCATTTTCGATTAATAAAAACCAACTAGGTTTTTCATTTAAAACATCTCTTGATGTTTTTCCTGGGATTTTAAATTTTAGGTTATGTTTAAAATAAGATGCTTTCATATGCCAAAAAAATAGAAATTAAAATTGAATATATAAAGGTTGAAATGGCTAGTTGTTTTAATAGAGGTTTAAATTTCTCTGGAGAAATTGCAAGTCTTACTCTATAAATATGAAAAACTATAGGAAAGATTGCTGCAATAATAAAAAAATATCCAATTGAAATTTCAAAATTTGCTGACCATAAAAAAGTTATTAATATTGGAATGGACATTAAAGTATAATGATAAATTTTAGAGTTTTTGAAACCAATTCTAGTTGGGATTGTTTTTTTATTCATTTTAGAATCGTTTTCTATATCTCTTATATTATTAAGATTCAGTACTCCCACACAAAGCAATCCTAAAGAAATTGCAATAGGCAATAATATAAAATCCAGTTTGAGGGTATAAAGGAAAGATGAACCCATAACACTAATTAAACCAAAAAAAATAAAAACAAATATATCCCCCAATCCTTTGTATCCATAAGGTGATTTCCCCATGGTATATTTAATTGCAGCAGCAACAGAAAAAATGGATAGAATTAAAAAAATAATTAATAAATAATAATTTGTTCCAAAGGAATATTTGATTAAAAAATAAGAAAGTGAAACAGAAATAAATATATTAATTAATATTGCTTTTTTTAATTCTGAAGTTGAAATTTCACCCGAGGCAATTGATCTCTTTGGACCAATTCTATTATCATCTGTTCCTAAAACTCCGTCACCGTAATCATTCGCAAAATTTGATAAAATCTGATAAGAAATTGCTGTTAGGAGTGCTAGTGTAAATATTATAATATCAAATTTTTGTGAAAAAAAAGAGTAAAAAGAACCTATTATAATTCCTGAAATTGACAAGGGTACAGTTTCAAGCCTGGCAGTACCAATCCAGTTTTTTAATTTCTTTTTTGAATTCATTTTCTGATAAAATGATTTATATATTTACGGAAATTTAGGATATTTTTTAAAGTTTGGGTCTCTCTTTTCTAAAAATGCTTCCTTGCCTTCTTGTGCTTCTTCGGTCAGATAATATAATAATGTTGCATCCCCCGCTAATTGCATTAAACCGTGTTGCCCGTCAAGCTCGGCATTTAGGCTTCTTTTAATCATTCTCAAAGCTAAAGGACTTCTTTTTTGCATAATTAAACACCATTCTAAAACTGTTTCTTCTAATCTTTCTAAAGGCACTACTTTGTTAACCATACCCATTTCAAATGCTTCTTTTGCAGAATATTGCTTACATAGGAACCATATCTCTCTAGCTTTTTTCTGACCTACGTGTCTTGCTAAATAAGACGACCCAAAGCCTCCGTCAAAACTACCAACCTTAGGTCCTGTTTGGCCAAATATTGCATTTTCACTTGCGATAGTTAAATCACAGACGACATGTAAAACATGACCGCCACCAATAGCATATCCATTAACCATCGCTATGACCGGCTTGGGTAATTCCCTTATCCTTTTATGTAAATCTAGCACGTTTAATCTTGGCACACCGTCGTCCCCAATATAACCACCAGTGCCTTTAACATTCTGGTCACCTCCACTACAAAAAGCTTTATCCCCAATTCCAGTAATAATTACAATATCTATATCGTTTCTCTCCCTACAAATTTCAAATGCATCAAGCATTTCAATATTAGTCTCAGGTCGGAAAGCGTTATAAACTTTAGGTCTATTAATTGTAACTTTTGCAACTCCATTATAAAAGTCAAAATTTATATCAGTGTATTTCTTTATTGTAGTCCAGGATACTTTCATCTTAATTTTTTATGTGTTTATGGCTTAGACAAATATCTAAAATAATCCTTTAATATTTTTGCACTTTTTGTGCCGGAGGTTTTAATTTCCAAAATCTTAGGTCTTTTTGAGTTCCTAAAAAACGTAGTCAAGACTAAATTAAGACCAAATTTTGAAGAAACCCTTGTATATCTAAATCCAAACATTTTAGCCAACAATCTCCCCGATAAATTATGTTTTGTTTCGATAAATTCAGAGAATAAATCTGTTTCCCTAAATCCGGGTAATATTCTAAAAATAGCTCCACCTGAATTATTTATAATTATTATTCTAAAATTTGTAGGGATATTTTTATTCCATAGAGCACTCATGTCATAAAGAAAACTTAAATCTCCTGTTACGAGAACTACAGGCAACTCATTTTTTACCGAGTTTCCAATTGCAGTTGAAGTGCTACCGTCAATTCCACTTGTTCCTCGATTAGCAAACATTTTATTATTATTTTTTAAATCAAATAATTGAAAATACCTTACAGGCGTGCTATTAGCAACCTGAATGTCATAATTTTTTGGAATGTTTTGACTTAAAATTTCGAAAACCTTGAGATCTGAGAAATTTGAGATTCTCAAAAATCTGTTATGCAATTCTAGCTTAGATTTATTTAACGATTGCCAGACATTAAAATAATTTGAGTCGATATTTTTTAAATGAATATTTTCAAAAAATTCATCAGCTGATATTTTTAGATGAGAGAGCCCAGAGTAAAATGTATCTTTTGGAATATTAGTTCCTACGTGCACATGCTTTTTTGCCTTATAGTTTCTTAGATAGGATTTGATTTTTTTTGAAATTATCATCCCTCCTACTGTAATAATAATTTCAGGTGATAACTCTTCGAAAATATCATTTGCATTTTCTTGTAATTCAATTGGCCCAATCAATCTATCAATATTTGAAATAAAAAAATCATTAAAAACATTTGAAGTGTGCTCTTTTAAAACAACCATTGAAGGGAAGGAATTTATTTTTTCAATTGATTTTTTTGAGAGTAAATTCTCACCTGCAACTCCAATTAGAATTAATATTTTTTTTGCTTTATAAATTTCATTAAAATAGTCATTAATATTCTCTAATTTCTTGATTTTATTTATTTTTTTCTGGACATTAACTTTAATAGAGGGTGAATTTTCAAAATCATATAAAGGCTCTTCCATAGGGACATTTAAGTGAACAGGTTGCATATTGTTTAACGAAAGATTAAAGGCTTTTTCGATTATTTTTTCGTTTTCCATTTGAATAAAATCCTGTAATTTTTTCAAATTTGAGTATTCAGTTTTACCTTTGATTATCGATTGTGAATTGCTTTTAATTATCTCCGAGGTACCATGTATACAGTCCTGCTTTAATGAATCTGAAAAGAGAATATTTTCTTTAAAAACGAAAGGTTGATTAATTGTCTGACCATCTCCAATATTAATTTTGTATTCCGGCCGGTCAGCTGATAAAATAATTAAAGGTATTTCACTGTAATAAGCCTCAGAAATTGCAGGATAATAATTTAAGAGAGCTGATCCTGAGGTGCAAATTAGTATAGTTGGCTTCTTTGATTTTTGAGATAATCCTAGAGCAAAAAACCCTGCAGATCTTTCATCGACTATACTATAACAATTGAAATTTTGATTAGAAGAAAAGCCTATTGCTAAAGGAACATTTCTAGACCCAGGAGAAATAACAACATCAATAATTTCTAAATTTATACAGGATAAAATTAATGTCTGAGCAACAGGAATTACTGGGTATTTCATCTTATGTAAATTTACTAAATATATATGTTAAACCTGGCGAAATACTCTAAGCATTGTCTGAGATTTATTTAAAATTTCATTCCACTCATCCAAAGGTTTACTATCTCTTGTAATTCCACCTCCCACATATACTGATAAATTGTTATCTGTAATTTTAGCACATCTAATATTAACATAAATGTCACATGAATGATTATCAATTATACCCATATAACCGGTATAAAAAGACCTGTCATAATTTTCATTCTCATTAATATAATTAATTGCCTCTTTTTTTGGTGTACCTGCTACAGCAGGTGTAGGGTGTAATATGTTTATTAAATCAAATGGATGGGTTTTTGTTTTTGCCTTTAAAACAGATTTTAAGTGATAAATACTGCCAGCTTTAATCGTTTGTAAAGCACCCTTTTCTATAGAATTGCAATATTTTGATAAATCATTTGTTATTTGTTCTTCAACAATCTTTTGCTCTCTGAATTCTTTATCTGTCCAATTTTGATTGATTTCTTTTTTTGTAGCAGCTAAAGCATAAGTAGTAACTAATCCTTTATTTAAACTGATTAATTTTTCAGGTGAAGCTCCCATCCAAATCCCAATTTCTGGGTGAAAAAACAAGTAACAAAAAGCGTCATTATTATATTGAAGGAGATTTTTAAAATAGGCCATTATAGAAGAAGAATCAATTTTTACACTAAAATTCGAAGAGCAAACAATTTTTTCCAAATTAGAATTATCAATATCCTTTATGGTTCTTTTAACATAATTAATGTAAGATGATTTTTGAGCAATAAAATCCTTTGTAGAAACCTCATGTTGATTATTTATTTTAAAATCTAAATAAAATTCAGTTTCAAAAGTCTTTTTAGGAGTTAATAAATAACCTTTTGAATTTATATTAAATGGCATAAATAAAAATCCTTTTTTTCCATTCATTGCAGAAATAACACCACTAACTACTGTGCCTTGATGACATATTATTTTATTGTAACTAGGTTTTTTGAAAACTATAAATGATTCATTATTCGTCAGAAAGTAATTTAATTCACTGAAAAATTTTAAGTCTGATATCATTTTGATGCAATATATATGGTTGAAGAGCCAAAAAATTTTGGTCTAATTTTTACATCGTTAAATCCCACAGATTTTAAAATGTTTCTGAAATTTTCTCCACAAGGAAACACTTCTGCAGAATTTAATAAATAGTTATAAGCTGTTAGATCTTTCGAAAATAAACGGGCCATTAAAGGAATGTAAGTCCGGGTAAATAAAGAATAAAAAAAGCGTATAATTATATTTTGAGGAACTGAAGTTTCTAGAATAATTAAAGTTCCTTTAGGCTTTAAAACCCTAAAACTTTCATTTAGACCTCTTTTCAAATCTTGAAAATTTCTTACACCAAAACCAATAGTAATTAAATCAAAATAATTATCGTCAAACCTTAAATTCTCAGCGTCCCCAGTTTCTAATATAACTGAATTTGTGAGATTGTTTTTAATTATTTTTTCCCGACCAATATTTAACATTTTTTTTGAAATATCTACACCTGTAACTATACAGTCCGAAATACTTCCAAGATTAATTGCGATATCAGCAGTTCCGGTTGCTATGTCAAGTGCTCTCTTTGGATTTGTTTTTCTTGCCAATTTTAAAATATGTTTCTTCCATCTCTTGTGATTATTGAAAGTCATGATTCCATTAACTAAATCATACTCAATGGAAATGGAATCAAACATTTTTTCAACTTGAATTTTTTTTGAACTATTTAATTTTTGATTCGGTTTCAACATCGATATTTTAGCTCAGCAAATTTAAAAAATTAATGTAGATTAAGTTTAATATTTAATTAACAAAAATCATGCTCAAAAAATCAAAGAAGAAGCTAAATTTGTGAAAAAATTCAATATGAGATATTATTTAGTTTTAATATATATAATTTTTTTCAACCAGTTGTTCAGTCAAGATATTCAACAAGTTGAAGTCATAAAAAATGACAAACAAGTCGAAGAATTATTTGATGAACTAGGAGATTCTGAAATGAAATTGGACGTTATAGATTTATTAAGCCAGCCTGCTTTAAATATTGGATATGAAAAAATAATTGATTCATATTCATCTTATGGGGCAGATATATTTTTAAATTTTAATGATAATAATGCTTCAAGAACTTGGTCTGAAAAATTTTCCTTAAACCCTTTTTACAGATTTTATTTTTTAAACAAAACCGATTTCGGTGGTGAGGGCTATTTTGCTGAAGTGTTCATTAAATTTTCTAATATAGAATATAATAGAAATACTTACAATTACGATTCATTTCCTGATGAACCATTAGTAACAAGTGATGAAATTAAAGCATGGGATATTGCCCCTGGAGTTGGTGTTGGTAGAAAATGGGTAAATAAAAAGGGTTGGACTTTTGAATATATGATAGGCATAGGTAGGTATCTTTTTGCTAGTAGTGAAAATGATGACGTACCTGATGGAGGTAGTGTAAGTGACTACAGGCCCGAAGCAACCTTTAAAGGAGGTGTTTCAATTGGAAAGAGATTTTAATTATTAGATTTCTCTTCGTTGATTACTGCTGACAATCAGAACTTAACCGTCATAGTTTACCGGTATTTTCAGAAAGTGTTATGCCCAATAACCATAATAAATATTCAAAAAAACTAAATTAATAGCTTTTTGGTTTTAATTTGGAAATATTAATTGGGTTAAATGCTATAGAGATATCTATGCAAGTTCTACTTTTGTAGCAGCTTTTCCTTTTCTACCTTCACCTTCTTCATACTCTACCTTGTCACCTTCTTTGATAGTAAGATTACCAAGTGCTGAATAATGAACGAAAAGGTCTTCTCCTGTTTCGTCGTTTGTAATGAATCCATAACCTTTAGATTCATTAAAAAATTTTACTGTTCCTTTCATTATAAATTATAAATTTCAGCAAATGTAATCTATATTATTAAAGAAATTGATGTTTTTTTCATATTATTTTTCAGTTTTTATAATTATCATACAAATAAAGAGGCATTGAAAGCGAAAATCCTACCAAAAATAATGATGACAAATATTTGAGAAACCTTTTTGAATCAATTTTTTTATTTAAAAATTGGTATATAATAAAAACTAGATATGATGTTGCAGCTACTGTAATATCCATAGTAATCATAGATATTGCGTGATTTGAATATATCTCAGCCCAAAAACCATTCATTGACCAATTATTATCTAGTAAAAAATAGTATAATTGATAATAAGGGAGAATAACACCAAGGATACAAAGTAAAAAAAATAATTTTTTCATAATTTTTCATTAATATTTATCTATGAATTTAATAAATCATCACATTCTTTGTCATAATATTGTAAAATAATATTCAGTTTTATGCTTGAGGAATATTTCGATTGTCCATATTGCTGGGAAAATCAATTAAAAATGGTAGACCCCTCAATAAAAAATCAAAATTTTATCGAGGATTGTGAGGTTTGCTGCAATCCTATAGATTTTAATATTTCTGTTGAAAATAATGAAGTTGTATTCTTTAAACCTAATAAAATTGATCAATAAACTTTAAACATGTCAAATCAAAATAAACTAGACTTAATTATTTGGGGGGCTACTGGTTTTACCGGACAATTAGTTTGTGAGTATATTAACAAAACATATTCTAGTAGTAACCTTAGATGGGGTATTGCCGGAAGAAATAAAGAGAAAATTTCGGATATTGGAAAAAATTTAAAAATCGGTAATGAAAAAGTTTTTATTGCTGATAGTAATGATTTAGAAAGCCTCATAAAACTAACTTCCAAGACTAAAGTAATATGTACAACTGTCGGCCCATATGCTAAATATGGGACTAATTTAATTGAGGCTTGTATTAAAACAGGAACAAATTATTGTGATATTACAGGTGAAACGCAGTGGATAAGACAAATCATTGATAAATACCATAGCAGTGCTATAGAAAATAAGATAAAAATTATTAATTCATGCGGGTTTGATTCAATTCCGTCTGATATGGGAGTTTTCTATTCTCAAAAAAGAATTTTTGAAAAAACGGGCAAATATGCTACCAAGATAAATATGAGAGTAGCTGGAGCAAAAGGTGGTATAAGTGGAGGAACTTATAATAGCTTATCCAATGTTTTAGAGGAAGCGCGTGTTGATAAAAATGTGCGAAAAACTTTGACAAACCCTTATGGTCTCAATCCAATTGATAAACAATTTGGTCCGGATAAACCAGATTTACAAAAAGTAATTTTCGATAAAATATCTAATTCATGGATTGCACCTTTTGTGATGGCAGGTATAAATACAAAAATTGTGAGAAGAAGCCATGCGTTAATAGACTTTAAATACGGTGCAGACTTTTGTTATGATGAAGCTACATTAACTGGTAAAGGAATTTTTGGTCAAATAAGAGGTTATATGAGTTTGATACCTATCTTTCTGGCAACAAGAAAAAAAGGAAGTATCATAAAAAATATTGTTGACTACGCCTTGCCTAAATCAGGTGAAGGACCATCTGAAAAAACAAGAATTAGTGGTTACTATAATCTGCGATTCTATTTAACGCACCAAAATAAAACATACATAAGTAAAGTAATTGGCGATAGGGATCCTGGATATGGATCTACATCTAAAATGTTGGCTGAAAGTGCTGTTTGTCTTGCCTTAGATAAAACACCTGAAACTTACGGGATCTTAACTCCATCAGTAGCATTGGGTGATCCACTTTTAAAAAGACTACAGGAAAATGCAGGATTAACTTTTATTTTTGATTAACTCCCAATTCTAAAAGTAGCTTTAACTAAAAAGGTATTTTCAGGTCTGGAGTCTTTGATATTTTCAATCAAATTGCCGAATAAATTATTATTGATATCAGTAAAATTATTTATCCCTTGAGCCCAAACAAAATACAACTCAGATCCAGCCTTATATTCCCACCTCAACACCAGATTGGATTTAAATTGTACGCTCGTAAAATCTGGATTACCAAAACTATAATCAATATTATTATCTAAGTCCTCATCAATATAGTATCTGCCATTTTCAAATAAAATTTGCTGAGAATTATATTCGGAAAATCTATCATTTAATTTTTTTGCTGTTGAATTAGTTACATGTTTGAACTGATCATAATTAGCTTTAAATATGAATGGCTGACCATAATATTGAATGGATAAATTTGGATTTATTAAGTAATTTAATCTAATTGATGTTGATATACTTTCATTATCTATTCTACCTAAAACATATCTACTGTTATCTCCAAATTCTTTTGTAGTTAGATACTGTGACAGGTTAGGATTGGTTCTGTACTGAGGAGAAATTGAAATTGAAAAATTACTAAATGGTCTATAACCAAATTCAGCATCAACAGTAAAGAAAGAGAAATTATTTTCTTTTGCCTGGCTATATAACATTCCAAAAGAGTAGGTGAATTTTTTTCTAAAATCACTGATTATCCAAGTACCAAAATAATTTTCTTCCGAAAATCTCCATCGAGGACCACCTCTCAAGTAGGTATTAATAAAAATTTTAGGTTTGTGAGCTGCCATCGAACGAATTGTAAAATTATTTTTAAAAGTCAAAAAACTGTTTAAGCCATATTGAGTTCGATTGTGATTACCTTCAAAATCGTAAGTTGAAAATTGCTCAAAACCAATTTCAATAGATCTAAAATTTTTTGTAGGTTTTAGAGTTCTATAACTAACATTTAATGTTTGAATTTTGTTGTCTGCTTGTTTCAAATATCCAATATCATTAAGTTCCAGCTCAGGTGAATACCAATCAAATCCAACATTATATGTCCAATTTCCACCTGCTTGTTTTCCAATGTTAAAAGTTCCACCGGTACCAGTTAGTGATGTTCGATTTTCATCAACTGAAACGTGGTCAGCGTCTACTCTTTGAAATAGATGAACTATTGAGTTTTGGGTTCTTGTTATAGATTCTTTACTTCCTTCAACCTTACTCATAATTATTTTACCATCGAAAAAATAATCCTTATTATTCCATTGGTGTTTAAAATCTATTGCTGTTGAAAAAGCATTTTTATGTAAGAAATCTAAATTTTCATCAAGATTGAATCGGCGAGTATTTGTAAAAATTCCACCAACGTAACTGTTGCTGTCATTATAATCTTTTTGAACTCTTGCAACTATGTAATTTGTTTGAGGCTCAACCAATTCATCCCTCGTATTTTGACCATCACTTATTTTTGCAAATTCATCTGAAGTCATGCTTTCTAGTAAACCAATTGACCAACCGTTATTTGTCTTTCCAGAGATTTTTACTGCTCCAAGTATAGTTGTATTGAGAGGTTGATTTGAATATTCGTTGGTATTTAAAGACGGATAGACGCTTGGTGATTTCCCAATTCTTCTTGAAAAGAAAAGATTATCATTTTGACCTCCAAAATTAAAATCAAATATATTTTTACCTTCAACAAAAAATGGTCTTTTTTCATCAAAAAATATTTCAAATCCGTCGAGATTAATAACTGATGGATCTGCCTCAACTTGTCCAAAATCAGGATTAATTGTAAAATCTAATGTTAAGTCACTAGTTATATTTATTTTACCATCAATTCCAAAATTTGTCTTCAAATCTGACCCATCCCTAAACGGATTTCCTGTTTCATTTTCATAAGAATTATATTCAACAAGTGAAAATGGCTTTATTTCATAATTAAGCTTAGGAGTTATTTTTGAAATTCCTTTTATCTCTCCACTTTCTGAAATCCATCCTGCTGAACCTGCAGGCACCCTATCCCACAATGATTGTTCATTAACTTTAAAATCAACACGCATAATGTTAAATCCCCAAATTTGGATATCTTGATTTTTAAATCTTAACTGGCTAAAAGGGATTTTTACCTCTGCATTCCATCCATCACTATTAACTTTTGTTTTAGAATACCATACTGCATTCCAGCTTTCATCTTCATTATCCCCATTATTACTAGCAAATACATCTCTTTGAGTTCCTGCTGACGAAAGTCCAAAAACAAATGAATTTATTTTATCATTATTGCTGTCGAATGCAATATATATTGCATCTCCATCTAATTGATCTCTTCTTGTTAATCTATTTACAATTTCATAAGGGTTAATTAATGATTTTACAAAAACATAAATAGCATTGTCATCAAATAATAATTTAAATTTTGTCTGGTTTGAAGGCTTGGTATTTTCGTCTGGCTGCAATTCGATGAAATCAGTTTGCCAATCAACTTCTTTCCATGCTTCATCGGAAATATCTCCATCTATTATAGGGGGTAAATTTTTGTCAATTTTTTTAGTAAAATATGTTTTATTATCAGACTGGGTAAAACAAATACCAAATGAAAAAAAGAATAGAAGTAGTAACCTCATTTTAAAACTTTTTTCAGAAATATGTTTTTGTTAAGCTTTTGGTTTTTTTCTTTCAAGAAGATTATATCATCAATCAAAACCCATTTATTATTTTCTGAGCCAATATTTATTCTTTTATTTAATGAATCGTCAATTACTATTTCATTATCAACTATTGACCAATTTATTTCTTCTTGTTCATCATAGTCTAAAAAATTAAGTGTAAGTGTTGCGGTATTATTATTTTTAAAGAGGACATACATCTCTGCAGAATCAATAATATCTTCAGCAAACCCTGATGCTAACTCTGCGGCCATTTTCTCAAGCATATCAAGCTTCTTAGTTTCTTCCTTTAAAAGATCCTTAACTTTAACCTTAAGCTCCCATTTACCAATTATATCTGATTTTGTAATTTTATTTTGGGAAAATGTAATTGAAAAAACAAGAAGAAAAAAATAGATAATTCTCATATTATTAATTTGATTTTTGCAGTAAATAAATTAAAATTTTAAGTGTCTTACAGTATCAGTATTATCATACTTAATAATTTCCCTTAATGATGCAATGCCAAGTTCTAAATGATTTTTATCATATAACTTAGAGTTCTTATCATCTCCTTTGTTTGTTTTTATTCCGTCAGGTATCATGGGCTGATCTGTTACAAGAAGTAGTGCGCCTGTTGGTATTCTGTTATGAAATCCAACGGAAAATAAAGTCGCTGTTTCCATATCAATAGAATAGGCTCTAACTTTTTTAAGGTATTTTTTAAATTTGGCATCAAACTCCCAAACCCTTCTGTTAGTTGTAAAAATAGTACCCGTCCAATAGTCAGTTTTATTATACTTTAATGCTGAAGAAATTGCCCTTTGTAAAGAAAAAGAAGGCATTGCTGGGACTTCAATAGGAAAATAATCATTAGAAGTTCCTTCTCCTCTTATTGCACCAATTGGTAAAATATAGTCCCCTATTTGTATTCGATTCTTTAAGGCGCCGCATTTACCAAGAAATAATACAGCCTTTGGCATTAGTGCTGTCAATAAATCCATAACTGTTGCTGCATTTGGACTACCCATCCCAAAATTTATAATTGTAATATTATTATGTGTTGAAGATGGCATATTCTTTTCTTGTCCGTCAACCTTTACATTGTTTAAAGAAGCAAATTCTTCAACATATTTTTGGAAATTGGTTAATAATATATATTCCCCAAAAGAAGAAATTTCTACTCCTGTATATCTTGTTATCCAATCTTTTACTATTTCTTTCTTAGTTTTCATATGTTATAAAGGTAATAAATAAAAAAAACCCCGATTAACGGGGTTTTTCAATCTACAAAAACAAAATCTAATTTTGTTGTGGAATTCCTTGAGAATTTGTTCTTGGTGACCAATGAGAATGCATTACTTTCCATTCTCCATTTTCGTTAACCCATGTTTGAGATGCTCTAGTTGCATAAGGTACATTTTGATCGCCATCATCAAAATTAATAAGACCATCTGAATCAAATGTTACAACGGCCGTATTCAAATCAGAGGACATAAATACTTGATGATTAGACATTTCAAATGCGCCAAAATCCCAGCCTCTAACGGCGTTTACCTCTTCTTGACTTTGAACAGTCAAAGAAGAACCATTTGAATTATATATTGTTGTTCCTAAGTCAGCTGAAACCCACTTGCTAGCCGTATTCCAGTCTCTTGAAATATACGCTGATTGATAATCATTTGACATAGCTGTTATGTCTGAAACTACTTGCGCAGCATCTACAGCTGGTATAGTTTCTGTTGTATTAGTGCAGGAAAAACCAACAATAATCGACAGTAAAAAAATAAGTTTTTTCATAATTAAAATAATTTGTTAAAATATTATAACTATAAAAAAAAGAAATTATTGTGCGATTAAAATATTATTCGGGTGATGATCTGCTGATTGTATACTCTAGAATTAAAAGCAAAAATATTATGGAACCATTAGCAACTGCTAACTCGACCATACTAGCATTATCATTAGAAAGAGCATTGATGGCAGAGACTCCAATTACAACAAAGAAATATGTCATTTCTTTCACTTTAATTGTTTCGGTTCTGAATCGTAGAATAGCAAAAATAGCAAAAAGACCTAGAGCAAAACCTAAATCTAATTTTACATTGCTTAATAAAAAACATAGCAAAAATGTAATGAGACCTGCAGAATTATATGTGAAGAAAAACTCATTCAAAGATTTCTTGCTTTTATTATTGAATTTCAAATAAATAAACTTAGAAATGAAAAAAACAACGAAAATATTAAGTATAAGTATTGTGACTAAGTCTGATAAGTCCTGATTATTTGCAAAAATTAGCTCCAAAATAAAAGATTTTTAGTTGCGAGTGCAATTAAGAAAAAAATTGAAAGAATTCCTAATGATATATATGTTTTAAAACAGTTTTGTAAATTGTTATAAATTAAAAAAATGAGAAGAATATTTATTATTATACTATTTGCAAGCATAATTTCTAATTCATATGCTCAAAAAGAAAGTAAGAAAAAGACAATTGATTCCTTAACCATTGATATGAAAATTAGCGAAGGGCTAATTACAACTTATTCTAATGAGAAAAATAATTTATTTTTTGAAATTTCTAAAAATTTATTGGGGAAAGAACTATTGGTTGTGACAAGATTTGCTCAACTTCCTGCTAATTATTCAGGATATCTCAATGCTGGTTCTAAAACCGCCGAACATGTAGTTCAATTTGAAAAAAATGGAACTAAAATTTTATTAAAAGAAGTAAGTTATACCAATATTGCAGATGATGAAGATCCTATTTCTGTTAGTGTTAAAGAAAATAATTTTAAACCTATTTTAGGAGCCTTTGAAATAAAGAATTCTGAAAAAGATAAATACCTAATAGATGTAACTAGTTATTTTATGTCTGACTCGCCAGGATTTAATATAATCAGATCCTATGAAAAGACTAATTATAAAATTGGTAGTGTTGACAAAAAAAGAAGTTTTATAGACTCTGCTAGGAGTTTCCCTCAAAATACTGTAAGATATGTAGCATCGACAACAAGAAATGCTACTGGCCCAAGTGTATCTGACCCTAGAACTGGAGAGATTATAGAAAGTGATATTATATGGTATCATAACCATCTAAGATCATATAGAAATAGGTATTTATTAGAAACCGGTGCTGCGAATCCGAAAGCTAGAACTTTAAATACTCCAGAAAAAGAAATAGGAGAAATGATGAGGCAAGTTATCGCACATGAAATAGGTCATGCGCTTGGACTACCCCATAACATGAAAGCAAGTAGTGCTTATCCAGTTGATTCGTTAAGGTCTGGAGATTTTACACAAAAATTTGGAATTGCAACGACGATTATGGATTATGCTAGATACAATTACGTTGCACAGCCTGGAGATGAAAATATAAGATATGTCCGACAACTTGGTCCCTACGATAATTACTCCATAGAATGGGGTTATAGATACTATGGTCAAAGCCCGGAAGAAGAAAAAAATATTTTGAAAAAATTTGTTGATTCAAAATCATTAGATCCAGTTTATATGTTTGGAGGGTATGGAAATGATCCAAATTCACAAACAGAAAATATTGGGGATGATCCAGTGAAAGCAAGCACGTATGGAATTAAAAATTTGAAGATTGTTGCTAAAAATCTAATGGATTGGGTGATAGAGCCAAATGAAAACTATGATGAACTTAATGAATTATATGGAGAATTATTAGGGGTTTACAGAAGATATATATATCATGTACATTCACTTATTGGTGGAATATATGACACTCCTCATAACGAAAACCAAAAAGGTACTATTAGATATGTAAATGTTGATATTAATAAACAAATTGAAGCTCTTAGGTTTTTAGAGAAAAATTTGTGGAATACTCAAAGCTGGCTAATGGATAGTAAGTTAATATCTCAAATTAAGGGTGAAGGGGTTTTAAATTCAATTCAAGGACTTCAGCTTAGTGCATTGAATAGACTTCTAAACTATGATAAACTTAACCGTATGCTATCAGCTAAAGAATCCCTGGAAGGAAATGCACTGTCAGTTAGTGGGTTAATTGATGATTTATTACAAACAATCATTGAATCACCTAATAATCCTGACCTCTCTGAACAAAGACTTCAGCTTTACTTTGTTGAAAGGATTGATATATTAATGAGTGAAGAAAAATTAAACCCCTCAGTCAAAAGTATTCTCATGGAATCAAAAAATAATATTCACTCATTTGCTAAAAGAAAATCAAGATTATCTAAAGGGATAGTCAAATCTCATTATAAATATTTAAAAACTATAAGTGAATAAAAATGGAATGGTATAAAAAAAATAGAAAGTATCTTTTTGCAGTAGTAATCTGTTGGTTTATATATAGATTAATAACTGCTGTGATGTATTAATCAAGCATGTACTTAATTGCTAATGAACTTTTAGAAAATGAGATTTTTAATTCATTTTGCTTTTCTCTAGAACTCTTGATTTTTAGTGATAAGTAATTAGTATTTGCAAATTTATTTATTAAATCATTTAATGGTCCACTTGGCAATAAACTTTTTTTATCTGGCTTATTAAAAATAGCATTCAATTGAAATTGAAAATTGTTTTGAAGTTTAAATTCATCAAATGATATGTTTTTAAATTCAACAAATTGAGAATTGTTGTTTGAAAATGAGTTTAAACTAAAAAATAATATAAAAGCTATTATACGATGCATGTTGAAAGATAAAAAATAATTTATAATTCAGGTTTTTATTTTTTGAATAGTCTACTTTCCAAAGCATGGACTTCAATTTTTGTATATTGCGCAAAATAACCAATTTTATGAAAAAGTATATTTATTTATTCTTATTTAGCGCACTAATTTTTTCATGCTCAGATAATTTTATCGATAACCTCACAATAGAAGAACATATTCAATTAATCAAAAACCATGAAAGTAAAATTGAAATTAGTTTTGATGAGTTACCCGAAGTTTCTCAAAATCATATAAATGAGCTAGAAAATAATATTACGGCTGATTTGATATTATACGCTGAAAGCATTGGCTATGAAATAAAACTTAGAAGGGAGTCCAGAAATTTGATTTCTCTTTTAAATATGCTTTACATATACTTTGACGAAAATGGCGAATTACTTTTTGATGAAAATTATGACGAAGACAATGACGGAGATTACGATATTTTTGATGAATGGGATAACTACATGTGTTTTGATATTCAGTTCCCTATATCGATAACTATGCCTAACGGTTCTCAAATTTCTATAGGAAATGAAGAGGAGTTATATGAGGCAATTGAAGAATATTATGAATCTAGTGATGAATATGACGGTGTGCCAGACATCAATTTTCCTATAAATATTATTTTCTTTTTCGAGAATGAAAATGGAAACGAAGATGAAGAAGTAATCGGAATTAATAGCTATGAAGAGCTTGAAATGTATTTTGATGTGTGTCCTGATGAGAATGGGTGGGATGATGAAAATTGGTTTGATATTGATTGTGTTGATCTTGTTTATCCGATTTCAATAGAAAATCCTGATGGAGAAATTCTTTCAGTTGAAAGCGAATATGAACTGCACGAGTATATTGATCAATACTATCAAAATTGTAATAGTAATGACTGTGGAGATTTTTCATTAGTATACCCCTTAACTGTTGAGTATTATTCTGAAGCTAATGATCAAACTCAGATTTTGACGATAAATTCAGAAGAAGAGTTGCAAGAGCTTTTAGATGAGCATTGTTACAATGATGACGGTGAAGACGGACTTGATACATGTGGTGAAATAGTTTACCCAATAACAGTAGAAGCTCCAAACGGTGATCAATTTACAGGAAATAGCGAAGAAGAAATAATGTCATTCATGGAAGAATGGTCTTCAAATAATTGTAATACAATGGAGTGTGATACAGATTTTGAATTGGTTTTTCCAATTACAATGGAATTTGAAGATGAGCAAGGTGATATAATTGTAATGACAATACAGTCAGAGGTTATGCTAGAGGAAATAAATGCTCAGTACTGTGAAGATTAAAAAATGGAAAAGCTAATTCTACTACTATTTATTCCACTTGTCTTTGCTTGTAGTGATGATGAAGATGCTCCTAATATGTGTGTTGATGAATCATTAATAAGCTCGGATATAGCTTGTCCTGAAGTTATTGATCCTGTTTGTGGTTGTGATGGTAACACATATAATAATAGTTGTGAGGCTTTTAATTGGTATGGTGTAATTGCATATGCTGATGGCCCATGTAATTAAAAAAATATTTAAATGAAGACATTAAATTTTAATTGGAAAATAATGGCTATGGTAATGATTCCTGTTGCTATTATTATGCTAATTTTTGGTAATGATCAAAATTCTAAAGCAAATATGGAAGATAAAGTTTATAAAATATTAACTCATGATGAATGGAAAGTTTCGAAGGAAAAAGGATTTATTCTAACCGATCTAGATACAAAAGATGGTTTTATTCATCTGTCTACTGCAAAGCAATTAGCGGGAACTTTATTTTATTATTTTGAAGATTATGAGACCTTAATATTAGTCCAATTTAACTCAAATGAACTTGGTAAAGAATTAGTTTTTGAAGACCCTATCCCTAAAGGAAATAGAAATGGTAAATTTCCTCATTTTTATTCAAAATTAGATGTCGAAAAAATCTCAAACTATTGGGAAATTAAAAGAGGTTCATTTAACCTTCCTGAAGAAGTAATTTTAAATCAAGAGAACTAATTATTTAAATGTTAGATATCGGTCTTTAATTTTATTAATTCTAAGCATTTTATAATCTAGAAAATAATTTTGATACAATTTCCAAGGCAAGCTAGAACCTTGTTTAGGAAACATGTGAGAAGACCTATGAATATATCCTGAATTTAAATTAAGTAGAGGAGAAATATTCATCTTTTCGTCCAATGTATTAGGTGTAAAATATTTGTATTTTTTCTTTTCCATAAACTTAAAAAGTCTACTAGCGTACTCACTTGTTAGATCACTTTTTAAAGTCCAAGAAGCGTTAGTATAACCAGCAAAAAAAATACAATTTGGTAATCCACTAAGCATTAAACCTTTATAGGTTACCGCATTTGATGAATCATATGGGTTATTATCAATACTAATCTCAGACCCTCCAAAAGCCAAAAGTTTTAAGCCCGTTGCGCTTATAATTATATCAGCTTCTAAATTTTTACCTGATTTAAGTTTTAATCCCTTTTCAGTAAATGAATCTATATTATCAGTTATTATATTTGCTTTACCATGTCTTATCGCTTTGAATAAATCTCCGTCAGGAGCTACACAAAATCTTTGATCCCAAGGTTTATAATTTGGTTCAAAATGAGGTTTAGCTGGAAAAGAGCCTAGTTGTTTTTGAGCAGATTTTACTAATAATTTTTTCATATAATTAGGCCATATTTTACAGGCTTGAAAAAATAAAATCTGAACAAAAATATTTTTAAATCTAATCAGTTTATGTGCAGTTTTTTTAGAGAAATACTTTTTTAAGAGTTTAGCATACTTATCACTATTAGGGAAAGCTCCCACATAAGTAGGCGATCTTTGAAGCATAGTAATTTCAGAAGTTTTATCTGCCATTTCTGGAACTATAGTTACTGCTGTTGCACCACTGCCTATAACAACGACCTTTTTATTTTTATAATCTAAATTATCAGGCCAATGTTGAGGATGGATAATGATTCCTTTAAAATCATTGATTCCTTTGTAATTTGGTGTATAACCTTTGTCATAATTATAATATCCTGTACAAGAAAACAAAAAACGAGAATAATATATTTCCTTTTTATCAAACCTATCTATGGTAGTAACAGCCCATAATTTTTTTTGAGTGTCAAAATTTGATTTTAAAACTTTTGTTTGATATTTGATATGGTCATTTATTTTATATTCTTCGGCTGCTTCACATAGATATTTTAATATATTAGGGGCGTCGGCAAAAGATTTTGGATTATCCCAAGTTTTAAAAGAAAATCCAAAAGTATACATATCTGAATCAGACCTTATTCCAGGATATTTGAAAAGACTCCAAGTTCCACCAATTTCATGTCTAGCTTCCAAAATTTTATAGGATTTTTCAGGATTTTTTCTCTGCAAATGGCATGCAGCACCAACTCCGGATAAACCAGCCCCAATTATGATAATGTCAGTGTAATTATTCAAGTTATTATTTTCATTATGGTTCGTATTATCTTCAATGGTTAAATCTATATAATTATTTCTTTATATAGTTTTTATAGAAAGAATATAGAATTGCATAAATAATAAGCACAATCCACAGATATATAAAAACATCATTTTTATAACCCATAATTGGTTAATTTTAGAATAGTTAGTTGTTACAATTTAATAAAAATTAAATAATTAGATATTTCTTATGATTTACTAAATTTGTTTTATAATCCGATAATAATATTTATAATGAAAAGAAAAGTAAATGCAATTTGGAAAGGAGATGGGCCTACAGGAAGTGGCGTTTTAAATGCTCAAAGTGGTGCATTTGATAATATGCCTTATAGTTTTAAAACCCGATTTGAAAATGATAACGGAATACTTGGGACAAACCCTGAGGAACTTATTGCTGCAGCACTTGCAGGTTGTTTTAATATGAAATTAAGTTTTCTGTTAAACGATGCAAATTTTAATCCTGATGAATTAAATACAGATGCTATTTTAACTTTTGAAAATGGTAAAATAATATCAATAAATTTAAATTTAAGTGGTAAAGTACAAGAAATAACCCACGAGAAATTCATTGAATTAGCAAATGAAGCCAAAAATAATTGCCCGATTTCGGGTGTTTTAAATTGTCCGATTTCATTAAGTGCATCTTTAATCTAATGAATAGCATGAACAAAATAATCAATAAATTAATCAATGTTTGTGTTATATTAATTGTGTACGGATTATTCTTTGATATTAAATTCAATAATAAATTCATTCAAAAAGAAATAAGAATTCATTTAATACAACTATGAAAAATATTAGATATCCATTAATCCTGATAAGTATTGCTCTTTGTATTTCTGGAATAAGGTGGTTAATTAACCCTGAGCCTTGGATGCTAGATCAGGTTGCAAATGAAGAGCGACTAAAAATGACTTTTGCAGAACTTTTTATAATTGAAGGCAATTCAACTTTAGGTGCATATTTAACCCAAATCTATCGGTTTTTAGGTCTCTATGTTTTAGGGATTGGGAGTATACTTCTTTCTTTCTCTGATACAAAATTCTTAAGCATACTTAGTTTTAGAAACAGATATTTAGTTATCCTTGGAATTCTATTAGTTTCAAATCTAGCATTAGCATATATGTGGATATCTTCTTCTCATTTTATATATATAATGTGGTTAGCGATAGCGCTATACCTTTACAGCTTATATCATCACATTAAGATGAAATAAAATATTTAAAAACTACTATTGATTGGTTTGGAAATTATGGATTTGAAGTTGAGAAGCAAAAAACTCATAAATCATTACCATTGCTAAAGTGTCAAGTTCACAATATTTTAATAGAGATTGTTTAATTATTTCTCTTTCGGCAGAGGACATTTCAACGTATTGAATTTTTGCATAAGCTATTAAAGCATCTCCACCATTATTTAGCTTATTAATCATGCCTATTGGGTTATTAACTTCTGAGTAATCTGGATTTGGTAACGAATCGTAGGGGTCTATATAGCCCTCCATAATCCATCTATGCTCATTAGAGAAATTTAAAGATGTTAAATTAATTTGGCCAATAGGTTTTGAGTATTTTTTCTTTACATATTCACAAATTTTAATAATTGTAGGAAGAACAACTTTTATTGAATTAGAGCCTTTCATATATGGATGGTAAAAATATTTTTTTACTAAATCCCACATATCAATCATATCTCTATCACCCTTCCTTACTAACTTATTGTTTTCCTTTTTATTTGTAATAGATATTATAAAATCCATTAATTCCGTTTTATCTACTTCATCTGAATCTATTAACTGATCGTATATTGCATTTAAAATTGAATTTTCATGGGTGGCATATTTAAAAATAGATCCTCTATCAGAATCTAAATCCTGTTTTAATTTTCTGACAAAATCATAGTTTGGGAATTTACCTGGTTCTGCATTTATATACTCTGACTTATGCTCAATTGTTCCATCAGAAAATATTATATGGTGAGAATACTGAAATGCTATTTGTTCATAAGGATGTCTTCCTTTTGTAAAAGGAAGTGCAGATGTACAAGTTTCAAAATCAATAAAATGCAACGGAAATTTCCATTGCAGCATATTTTCTTTTAAATTCTCAACATCTAAATAGAAATCTACTTTTTCATTTAAACTTTGTTGTACTCTTTTCTTGATTTGGAGCCATTGTCTGTTTTGTACAGTTAGGTGAGTATCACAAGTGTCTTGGAAATCTTGATGATGAAGCTCGTCTAAAAAAAATATATTTGATTTAAATAATTTTTTTTGTTTTTTGAAATTCCATAGTTCATAAATATTTGGTCGCAGATAATCACTTATATTAAATTGTTGCATCCAACAATCTCTACAGACATGACCATTATAGTGCTCCCAATTAATTTCATTTTCATTAACATAAAGTTCTGTAAAATTTTTAACTACCTGATTAAAAGGCAATCCATGAATCTTATGAAAATCTTTTAAGATAATATCATTAATTAATTGGGTAAGATTTACTTCCTCCATAATTGGGTCGCCAATTTCTGCTATCGAATTAACTTTTACATCAATTCCCGTTCTCGTATTTTTACTAGTCATTTGGAATAATTGATTTAAACCATCAACACTAGCTTTCTTTGATTTATCAGCTAACATCAAATATGATTCTACTTCATAATCTGGAAAACATTTTTGAACAACACTTGTTTGAAAAGCTAAATCAAATAAATAAGGCTTCCATTCACGTCTTATAGATCCATTGGTATTGGTAAAAATTTTTTTCTCTGATGAATCAAATGATTTTGCCTTAACTTCAATTACCTTTATTAGATTACCAGACTTAACTAAAATGTCTGTTTTAACAAAAAGATTGTCATTTAAAAAAGCTGCTTCATATATTACACATTCACCTTTTTTAAGCAGCTCATTTGTTTTACTAACGGCAAGATGATTAGAGCCATTAATCAAAATACCATCTTTAAAATGAAGTCTAGATAATTCCTCAGCCTGAAAACCTCCATCTGCTAATGCAGATAAAAAGTCATTTGATTTATCAGATGATTTGTAATCAGAAGTTAATTTTATTGGGCATTCTATCCCCTTTTTAAAATTAGTTTTAGTTAAATATTTCACTCCGATAATTTCTCCCACTCATTCCAAACTTTTCCCAAAGAATTTCTAAATGCCTCAACATTTACTTGGGTTTCTTCTAGCTCATCTACCAAACCTTCAATTGTATCTAATCTAGATTCAATTGCATATATTAAATCTTCTTTACTCATAATTATAATATTTTATTTATTAACTTAAAATACAAATTAATTTGATACCTAAATTAACTTAAAAGTTACAATTATGATTGATAAAATTATAGATGCTGTTAATGATTTTTTTTCGTCAGTTACATTTAATCCAAAAGTATTTGTTGATAATAAAAAGGAGGAAGCTTATTACAATGAGGCTAACCTTCAACACGATCTTTCCTTATATCTAAAACAAAAATTCCAAGAAAAAATTGAACTTAGACTTGAATATCCTGTAAATAAGTTACTAAAGAATGATAAAATAATATTATCTAAAAAAGAAATAGATATAATCATAAAATTGAATAAGGGCCAAGTGGAGGTAAATAATGAATTTTTAATTATAGAATTAAAATTTCCCAAATATAATGCAGGAATGCCATTGGCGCTATTACATGCCCTAAATGATATTCAGTTTTGTGAACAAATAAAAGAATCAAATAATTCTAAAAATATTAAACTCCATTTTGCAACCATATTTCTAACAGATAATAAAAGGAAATGGACTAAAAGAGAACATATTTATAAGATATTTAAATTAGATAAGGACATGACCAATGTGCAGTTTACATTACCTAAAGAAATTATATTTATAAATTCGATTGAAACTTTAAGAAAAGGGGTCAAAAAAATAAAAAAAAGAATAACAACAGATAGTGGAGATTTAGACTATGAAAATTGGGTAACCGATAATAAAGATATAATTAAGTTGAAATCTGAACACGAAATAAAGTGGGAAATAATTGATAACAAATGGCTATACTACATATGTAAATTTTAATTTTAATATCTTCCATAATGTGAGATATTTAAATAATGTGTTATATTATTTTTTAATTAATCTTTTTGCCTTTTTAATTATCCTAGTTTCTGATGTTGTGAATATTTCATCTAACTGTTCTAAATTATTTAATGAATCTATAATCAATTTTAAACCTTCATTAGATTTATTGTAAAGTAGATTCATCCCCTTCTCTAACTGACTCAAATTATAAATTTTCGGTAATGGATAATAATACTTACAAGCTTTATCAATCATTTCAATTGCTTCTCCATATTTCTTTTGTAGAGATAAACATCGTGCGTAATTTAATAAACAATTTCCATACTCTACAACTACCGTTCTTGCTTCACCATCAGTATAAAATAATTCTTGGATATTTTCTGAAAGGGGAATTAGTTCGCCATCAACAAAAGACCAATTAGGTGGATCAAATGTATATTGTGTTTCAAACTTTTTATGGTGAGCATCCAATGCTTTTTTGGTGAAATCCAATGCTTTTTTAGAGCTTTTTTTCTTAAGATAAAGTTGAGCCATTTTTTGGAATTGATGAGCCAAATGGGAATGGCTAACTAATGGGTTAGTCATACCTAATTCGTCAGAAATTTTAGCTTTATCCAAAAGATAATTTAAATATTGTGTACCCAGATTTATACAATCGTCATGAAAATCAGGACATTTTGATTCATTTTCTGATTGCCATTCTAAATCATCTGCAATATTAACGCAAGCTTTGCTATACTCGTTTGAATCTTCATTAAAGGCTGATTTTAATCTTTCTAAATAATCCAATTGTAATTTTTTATAGCTATTAAAATCTTTTTTTGATAAATAATGAATCTTTTTGGCGTCTAAAAACCACATCGAAGCCTTTGTAACAGAGTTTGTATCTAAAATCTTTTTCAAGAAATTATCAGCCTCCTTGAAATTTTGATCTGCAGTTTCAGGATTATTAGAAATATATATTTCACCTGGTCTTACGGGTTTTGAACCTTCGGTTATACTTAGCATAAACCTTATAAAAGTAAGTACCCAAGCTTCTGTGATTTTACCTTGAATTTTCAGCTTTTCATTATGATGAATAAAAACCTCATTTGATTTTTTTCCGTCCTTGAACTTTAAATGGCAAAAATTGAGATAACTATTAATAGAATCATACAAAAACTTAGTATTTTGATCTTTTTCAGAATCAAGTAGTTTCTCATATTGATCTACAATTTTTTCAATTTTTTCTTGATCAGTCCCAATTTCATTTGAGATTTTTTCAATATCCCATAATGTAAATTCTTTAAATGCCAATTCATAGAATTTAGTAGGTTTTAATTGTTTTAATGCCATGTCAAACATTACTCTCTGACCTTCTTCAATTTCCTTTTGTCTTTCTTCATATCCACCAGAAAGAATTAATGCAACCTCATCATCAAGAGAAAGGTTTATATCACCAAGTTCTTTAATAAAATATATTAGAGATAAGCCATTTAACTTGCTTGGAAGTTTATTTAGAGAAGGGATAAAACTCTGAAAATTCTGAACATTAAATCCAGCATCTGTAAATGTAACAATGGATTTTTCAGAAGTGTTCATAATTTCACCATTTAGAATAATTAAAAGCCTAAGGTCATTAGATAATTCGTCCGTTTCGATTCCAATGGGTAGTGGTAATTTAGCTTTGCGTTCTTCTTCTTCGTTTAATTCATCCAATATTTTTTGCTTATCAGTAAATGAAAAATTAACATCATCTGCAATTATTCTTAAGTTTTTTAGTAAAGTAGCAAGCTCAGTGAAATCTTGTTTTTCAAGTAAATTTGTAAAGGCATCAAGTTTCCCCAATTTATTTGAATATAAATATCTGCAAATAATATCCAATATTAAATTATTACTCTGCTTCACATAATATTCAGAAAAAGTAAGTGGAATCATTCGTCGAAGTACCTTTAATAAATCCTCAGTATTATACTTTTCAGGATTTTCAATTATATGAGACTGTAATTCTAAATATCTTTTATTGTATTCAATTACAATTTGTCTTTCTCCCTCTTCTTGGATTTTAGATTCTTTAAAATATGACTTTAAAGCGCCTATGATTCTCTTATCGCTAAACTTGTATATATTATCTTGATTTGAAACATCAATCAAAAGACCTTGATGAACAGCCTTTTCTAGAAAATCTAAAACATCTAAAAGCTCGTAGCCCCAAACTTGTGCTAGTATATCTGCGTCAAATTTATTTCCGATAATCGAAGCGCTTTCAAGTATCCTTCTCCATTTTGATTCAAATGAATCAAAGATTTTATGATAATAACTATCTACATCTTCGAAATTTGGGAGAGATTCTATATCAACTGTTTGAGTTAAAACATATCCGTCTGGAGTATATTTTAAATATTGGTCTGAAATCCACGATTCTAAAACCTTGAATACATATAGAGGAGTTAATTTGTCTTTTGATTCTAATTGTAATTGTTCGTTATAAGCATTAAATAGATTATTTATCTGATTCATTGAACTACTTGCAATTTTATATCCGTTATCATCAGCACTTAGATTTTTTACAAAATCAACAAGGTTAAATGAATTACTATCCAAAAGGTTACTTAAATCAAAAAGGTTTTTTGTTGTATCATCTAAATTGTTTAGCTCTTTTTTTAACTCCTGATAATTTAATCCTCTATAGGAGCCTTTAATCTCTGCACGAACTGTTATTATAATGCAGAGATTTTTTCTAAGAAAGAAATTTCTGTTTACAGTTTTTATAAAATGTTTAAGTAGTGTTAGTGTCTCAGGATCAATCCAATGAACATCTTCCATTACAAATAAAACTTTTTTATTAATGTTTGTAAGCTTATCTATTATTTCAAGTGAAATTTCATTCATGGTTTTTTTAGCACTGCTAGAAAAATTGGTAATTTCTAAAGGAATTCCTGTTGTATCACTAGCTATGTTTATAATACCCTTAGTGATTTTATCCGTAGATTCAGATCTACTGTTCCAAGTTTCACCAATCAATCTACTGAAGGCTTGCAGAAAAGGTTCAAATGAAACTGCAGTATCATCCTGTATCTCATCACAATCTCCATAGAAAACAGTCCAATTATTTTGCTCAAAATATTGTTCAGCTTCTTCCAAACTTCTTGTTTTCCCAATACCCATAGGAGCTTCGATTAACATTATGTTTAAGTTATCGGACATTTTAGCATCAACTTCTTTATAAATTGACTCTGCTGGATTCATAACACTTTTAACATAACTGACTTTATTAAGAATTGAGCTTTCAGTAGCTTCTTTAGACTTCTTTTCAAACAATCTATCAAAGTAATTATCCAATATATGATTCAGAATAGATATTGGTGCGATAATAATAAAGCTCAAAAATAGATTTGAAACTGAAAATTCAAATAGTATTATTCTGTTGAAAATTATTAATGAAATAAGACCTAATATTAAACCTGTAATTGCTTGTCTTCTCTTATAGCTGTTTTTTGTTTTAATTCCGTATTGGAAATAGGATTTCCCTAATAAATTTCCAATTAAAAGTGTAATAAATATTAATAAAAGATGAATTACAAATGGATATGTTTCTTCCTGAATAAAAGAGAAAATAAAGATTGGAAAATAAGTTGCATATAAGCACGAATTGATAAAAAAGGTATACCCTAAAGTTGTATGGAAGCCATCTATATCTAATCTGTTAACAATAAATAAATTAATTATAATTGGCAAAAAACTCATCAATATTGTAATCAACAATATCCATACATTTACATTAATTTCCCCAACATCTACATCACCACTTGGGATTATAAATGAGCATACATATATCATTACAAATGATAAAATTATTGGTAAGAGAAAATATAATGCTACGAATTTAACTTTGTTTAAAACAGATAATATTAATTCCTTGTTTGAATCTCTTGTAGCGTGATAAATATTTTTTCTATTAATAAAAATTAAAGAAATGCCGTAAGCTAATGAGACGAAAATTATTGCTAAAAGAAAAACAACTAATAATTCTAATAATAAAGGTAGGTCTCTCTTGTCCAATGTATATCCTTTTGCAAATATAGATTCGAGGAATCCTTTAGATTTTTCATATGTTTTAAAATCTGCATTTACAAACCAAACCTTGGTATCGATAACGTCAAGATTATTAACAGTGAAAATACCAAGTCTATCTAATTTTAAGTCATCAATTATTTTATTTATATTCTCTTCCGTTGCTAATCCGTTTAATAAATTATTAGAATTTTCCGCCCCAAGGATTTGGATTAATTCATTAGATTGTAGTATTCGGTGATTAGAATTTGAGACTAAAGTTTGATTTATGATTTCAAATGTTTCATCGTCTAGACATTTTTGTTCTGGTATTAGATCACAAGTTTTTCTAACGAGAATTGAAGTAATACTTGCATCCGAAAGGGGAACATTACCAAGCACTTTATATTTTGTGCTCAACACTTGTGATATAGCACTGTCATATGCATACTCTATAGCATCATCAATGAATCCATAGTAGTGTGGTATTCCTGAATAAAATTCAAAAAATTCTATTTTACTAATTACATTATTTTCAATTGTATTTTTTGTTAATGAGATACTCTTTTCAATCTCTCTAGCATAATTATTATCATTTTTGATAAAACGAATAGAGTCTACATATTTTAATGCTTTTTCTAAAAAATACTCGTTATTATAATTATCTCTAGAGATATACTTATAAGTATCTATATGCTTCTTATAATTTTCAATTTTTAGTGAATCTTGAATTGACAAAGGATTTTTTTCACTAGAAAATAGCGAGAAAGAAAAAAAGAATATTAATAGACCAAAATAATTTTTCAAAGTCTTGGGGTTAATTTACTAAGTTTAAAATAATTATTATAAACTAAAAATAAGACTTTTATAAAGAATAATATTTTGTAATTTCAAAAAATAAGCATGAGGAATTTAAAAGACGAGAGTAAATTATTTGCTAAATGGGCATCTAAATTAGGTGATAAATACATGGATAAAGCTATAAACAGATTAATGAATGAAAATAAAGAGCTAGTTTACAATCAAAATGATTTAGCCACTAAACTAGATAAGTACTTTGATTTAGAATTTCAATTAAGAGAAAAATTATCTCCTGAAAAGGGTAAAAAAAATCTTTCAATTATCAAGAGTTTTAAGAAAGCTCAGAATGAAATATTTAAAAAAAATTAAAAATGGAAAATAAAATCAATTTAAAAATTGAAGGAGACCATGAGTTTGGTTTATTTTCAATATTTGTTGTAGAGCTTAAAAAAGATAATACGAGTCTTCCTATTTTTTTGACAGCAGAGCAAACAAATCTTGGCCTTGAGGACCCTGATGAAGCATTAGAACCTATAATGGAATTGTTGAATATTTTACTTGAAAGTGGATTTTCTGTACATCAAACAATAGAAATAGTAAATGGAGATGAAAGTGAACAACAGCATGAATTTATAAGCAACTTTGACAATAGAGTTGATGAAACATGGAGTTCTGAAATTCAAAAAATACATATAAGATTCTCTAATTTAGAAGATCCCCAAAACAGTAATATTGAGCTAGAATCAATTGGGGGGCACAACTTTATAATTTATACTGAAAATAATGAAATTTCCCCTGTTGAAATTATGAATAAGTTAAAAGTTATCTTTAATCAAAACTGAAATTAAAAAAATATTTATTAAATCGATAGGAATATTGAGGGAAATACTTGATGCTTTACTTCAATTTTCTTATTTTTTGATTATATAAGAATTAAGCAAAAAACAATGTCAATAGAATTTATAGAATTTGGTAAAAAAGGAAACAGTAGAGAGATTAAGGTAATTTTATCTCATATTTTTGAAAGAAATAATGACTTAAATAAAGAAGATAAAAGAGGTACTGCTGTTTGTATTTGGGGGACACACGGATTAGGTAAAACCCAAATCGTTAGAGATTATGCATTAGAAAAAAAATGGAAGTTCTCATATATAGCTCCTGCACAGTTTGAAGAAATGGGTGATTTACATGGAATGCCAACTGTTGTAGATCCTGATAAAAGAATTACAGGTGATGAATATACTGTGTATAGTCCTCCAGACTGGGTTCCTAGAGAAGAAGGGCCTGGTATATTATTATTAGATGATATCAACAGAGCCGATGATAGAATTCTTAGAGGTTGCATGCAATTATTACAAAATTTTGAACTTACATCATGGAAATTGCCTCCAAAATGGCAGATTGTTGCTACTGCAAATCCTGAGGGTGGAGATTATTCAGTGACTCCAATGGATGGTGCAATGCTCACAAGGATGTTACATGCCACGCTAAAGTTTGATGCTAAGATATGGGCTGAATGGGCTTATGCAGCTAACGTTGACGAAAGAGGAATTGCTTTTGTTTTGACTTATCCTGAACTTGTAAATTCTGACAGAACCACCCCTAGAAGTTTAACTCAGTTTTTTGAACAAATCGCATCTATTGAAAATCTTAAGGATAATTTACAACTTGTTCAAGCTCTTGCTTTAAGTTCACTTGATGAAGTTACTGTTTCTTCTTTCATAGCTTTTGTGAATGACGAATTAACGCAGCTAATTGATCCTGAAGAAATTTTAGATGCTGAAGATTTTAAATCTCTCGAAAAGAGAATAAAAGATATTTCAGTGGATGATTCTGGGGCAAAAAGAGTTGATCGTCTTGCAACTATGTGTTCAAGATTATACTTAAAATTAGCCTCCGATGATTATAAACAAGGAAAAAATCATAGCAAAAATTTAATTAAATTTTTAATGTTTGAAACTATCCCAAATGATTTACTTATGAGCCTATATATGGACTTGCAAAAACATGGTAGTGACGAAATAAAAGAAATGACAAGAGACAAAAAATTAGCAAGTAAATTATTATCAACTCTGTAAATAAAATGTTATGCTTAGCAAAGAGGATAAACAAAATGTATCTAAAATAAAGAAACTCATCAGAACCAGAGATTTTGAAAAAATTGAAATGGGGATTGAATTAGTTAGATCAGTGAATAATCCCAAGATATTTGATGAGTTGTTAGGTAATGTTGAATATAAATTTGACCAGTGGTCAGGATCTTTCTCACACGACTGGAAAGGAGCGGGTCCGGATGAACATTATTTTCAAACTGCAATACTTGGTTTATTAAATTTTTCACCAAAGGGCTCAAAAGGATCTGTAATTAGAGATTCCGTTAAAATCCTTAAAATAAGGGGTGAAATTACAAGCGGTTATTCTCACTTAAGGTCAAAGGTATTCCTCAAATATTTATCAAATTTCTCCAATCTTAAAATCTTGAGAGTTGATAATTATAAAGAAATAATTGGATTTGAAGAAATTTATGATTTACCGCTTGAAGGTCTTGAACTAGATCGAGGTTATTCTCTACCAAATCATGAAGAGAAATGGGGTTTTAAAAAACTTAAAAGAATATTTTTTACTATGCCAGAATCCAATCCATACAGATATGCTGACGATCTTGATGAAAAAACTGAAGCTAAAAAAATACTAGGATTAGACTTTTTATCTAATTTAATTAGCCTGGAAACAGTTAAAGTAACAAGGCACGGCGATACTAATTTTTCAATTAAGGGATTGAGTTTTTTGAAGAATTTAAAATTTCTCTATACCTATAATTTAGGCATTGATAATGTCAATGATTTAAACACTCTGGAAAATTTAAATTATGTGAAATTAAATGAAAAATATCTTACTGATATATCAGGACTAAATTCATCTGCTAATTTAGAGTTTGTTGATTTAAGTAGCTCAGATAATTTATCCGATATTAGCCCATTAAGTAAATTGAAAAATATCAAATTAATTGATGTTTCAAGTACGGGAATCATATCCTTAAAGGGATTAGAAAACTCCGCTAACCTTCACGGAGTAAATATTTCAAGAAGTCCTATAAAAAATCTAGATGGTCTACTTAATGCAAAAAATCTTTATTGTGTTAATGCTAGTACTTGTAAAGAATTAGAGAACATTGAGGGAATAAAGAATTCCATAAAATTAAAAGAAATACTCTTGGATAATTGCTCTTCACTTTTGAGTCTGAGCGGTATAGAAAACTGTGGAGATTTAAGATTAATAAACCTTTCCAAAAGTGGAATTTCAAATTTAGATTCTTTAATTAATTGTAAAAATATATTTAAGAATAGTAAAACAAAATGGGATGAAGAAACAACGGAGTGGAGTGGCAATACTGGCTCTCAAGAAAATCCTTTTTGGGGTATAACAGAGGAAGTTAGTAAAGTTGGATATGGTAATCTTTATCAAGCAAAATATATTGGCGAAAAATGTAGGGAATATTACAGTGACAGGGGTTGGAGTGCGCCAACCTTAAATGAGTTTGTGATTACAGAGTGTCCAAATCTTGAGTCGGTTGAAGGGTTAAAAAATTCAGGAATTCAATTACTTGTAATTAATAATTGTCCAAATATTAAAAAGATTGACTATCTGTCTGAATTTTCACTTTTACAATGCTGTGATTTCACAGATTGTGCAAATCTTGAAAGTGTTGAAAGCTTGTCCAATCTAAATCTGATGGATCGATTAATTTTAAAGAAGTGCTATAAAGTAAAACCAAAGCCAAGATTCTTATTAATGGATTCTTTTGAAAAAATTAACGAGTATTTATCAAAATTTAAAAAAAATGTTTCAGAAGTTAAGTTAGATTCTTCAGAAAAAGTAACATCAAAGAAACTAGAAAAATTACTGCTTTCTAATGATTACAGTAATATAGAATTAGGCTTAGAATTGGCAAATTCTATATCAAACAAAGACATCTTTGATTTCTTGCTTGAGGATGTAAAATTTTTAAACAATAAAATCATACCTAATGGCAAATTTTTGGGTAATAAAAAAACGAAAGAGTTTAGAGATTTTGCTCTTGAAGGATTAATTTCTATTGCGCCGGATTCATGTAGTATTGCGAAGAAAATCAAACAGAGTTTCAAGGTAAAGGTTTTAAATGGATCTAATTTAAATTCACTTTTATCAGTTTCTGGATTTAGTAATTTAGAGGAGCTTACAATTCATGATACAAACATATCCACTGTTTCAGACTTATCTAGATTAAAAAAATTAAAAAAATTATTATTTATTGATAATCCTGAATTAAAAAATCTTTCAGGTATTAAAGGTTTAGATAATTTAGAATATTTAGGTATTAAAAATTGCAAAGGATTATCAGATTTAAGTCATATTGCCGGATTTGAAAAATTATTAGGCATTCAAGTCAATTTTTCTGGTATTACTTCAACGAAAGGATTAGAAAATCTTACGCTACTAAAAAATATAAATTTAAATAATAATACTCAGCTAAAAGAAATTGATGAACTAGGTAAAATTAATTCATTAGAAATAGTAACAATTAGTGAATGTCAAAATATTAAAAGCTTAGATGCACTTACAAAACTCCCAAATCTAACTTTTTTAAGAGTTGACAAGCATAGTTTAAAAAATATAGAAGGCATTCAATCATTAATTAAACCTCTTATTCAAGGTTTAAGAAAAGAGTAAATTACGTGAGTAAAGACATTAGCGAGGAAATATCAAGGTGTATAATTAAGATGCTATTAAAAGAGCCTTTTTATGCACACTTTTTAAGTGGTATTATTAGAGAAGTTACTGACAAAGTTCCTACAGCTGCTGTTGGATTTAAATCTGGAAAAATTGCCTTGTATGTTAATGAAAATTTCTTTCTAAAAGAATTAAGATCAATGACCGAACGAGTTGCTGTCATTAAGCACGAAACGCTACATATAATATTTAAGCATTTATTTAGAATGAAGACCAAGGACTACGATAATAAGCTTTTTAATATTGCTGCTGACCTTGTAGTTAATCAATTAATTGCACCCTGGAAACTGCCTGATTCAGCAGTAACCTTGGAAACATTTCCAGAGTTAAAACTACCACGAGATAAATCAGTTGAGTGGTATTATGAAAATTTAAAAAAAACTGCTTCTAAAGACAAGGAATATAAAAAAAGGTTGCAAGAAATTTTTGATCAAGATACACACAGTGACCATAGAATGTGGGGGGAGAATGAAAACTTTAGCATGGAAGTCGTGGAAACCGAAGTGGATAGAATGATTATTCAAGCAAAGGATCGAACACCCGTAAAAGATCATGGGACAATTCCATTAGGAATCCAATCACTGATAAAAAATATAATCGAAAAAAGAAATCCTCAAATAAATTGGAAAAGAGCGTTAAAGATTTTTTCATCAACAAGTAGAAAAACCCGAGTTTATCATACTTTGAAAAGGGTTAGTAAAAGGTTTGGAACTCGTCCTGGAATAAAAATAAAAAGATTTCAAAAACTTGCCGTTGCAATTGATACCTCAGGTTCTATTAATATAGATGATTTTAATGATTTTTTTGGCGAAATACATAGTATGTGGAGATTCGGCGCTGAAATTGATGTTCTTGAATGTGATGCTGCAATTCAAAAAAAGTATTCTTACAGAGGTCGCATTCCGGAATTCATTCACGGAGGCGGAGGAACTTCTTTTGATCCAGTTTTTGAACACATAAAATCAAACCGATTTGAAAGATATGACGGTTGTATCTATTTAACTGATGGTTATGCGCCAGAACCAACTATCAAGCCGCCGTGTAAAGTTTTTTGGTGTATAACAAAAGATGGTAAAATAGGACCCCATCTTAAATTTGGAAGAGTTGTTAAAATGAAATAATTAAGAAGTGATTAATTTATATACTTCTAAATCTTCTTGCACCAGTCCAAGCTACCTTTTTAGTTCTTCCTAAATATGATTTAGCTTCTAGTCTATCATTAAATTCATTTCTTGCTGAATTTAATTGAGTGTTTCCGTTATCTTGATTTTTCATTGATAAATATTGTTAAAAAATTCGGCTGCAAAAATATATATAAAATTGGGTTTATATACTTTTTTTTAAATAAATTTTAGAAAAAAATTTAAGCCTATTTTAGGAACAAATACTAAACTACTTTTTCACTAACTTGCAGAAATACTAAACAATCAAATATTATGAAAAAAATACTTTGCCTATTTACAGTTTTATTATTTTTTGTTAACACACACTCTCAAAAACAAGCTATTGAAAAACTAACATATGAAGACGCTAATAATATTGACTATTTTATTAAAGTCAAAAACAATACAAGAGTTCTCGAGTATATAACTCAGGATGGAAATAGTCTGAAAGTAGGAGATACACTTGTTTTAGGTAGACCAACTTCTGAATCTGCAATTTCAACTACCTATGGTGGTGGTGCTTCTACAGGTGGTATTAGTGCAGGTGGCGCAAGAACAAAAACACGGGTTAATAAGGAGTTTGAATTTATCAGATTAGGAAGGCCTGCAGGCTTTGGTAATGTAATGTCTGCAATGAATGGTGAAGGTGCAAGTATGGCGGGTGTAAATTTGGCAGGAGAAGTTGTCAAAATCGACGAAATAAAAGTTGCTCATAAAGGATCTAAGAAGAAGCCTTTACGTTTAATCCTAATTATGGGTGAGATAAATGGAAGGGCTTTTGGAATAAATAAATATCTAAGCGTTCTTGACACTGATCTTGCAATGTCATATGGTGAGATACTATTAAAGAATAAAAAAATGACGAGGGATGAGGCAATTGCAAAACTTAAAGAAGCAAAAGACCTAATGGACTTAGGGCTTATGTCTGAAGAAGAATTTAAAGCTATGAGAAGTGAATTACAACCTTTAATAATGGGTAATAAGTAAAGCAATATAGGATATGAAAAAGAAAAATATGTTCTATACTTTTTATATATTAAATATTAATAGTATAGATAATATGGAAAAAAATAAATGAAAAAGCTGATACTATTACTATTTATTACTCTTGGTCTCGCTTGTATTGATAACAATGATAATGATGCGCCTGATATTTGTGTTGATGAAACATTAATCTCCTTAGAAACTCCTTGCTTAACGGTAGAGGAGCCTGTTTGTGGGTGCGACGGAAATACTTATAGTAATAGTTGTGTAGCTTTTAATTATTATGGTATAATAGAATATGAAGAAGGTATCTGTCCGGGAGACTGTAAATCATTTGATTGCGATTAGTCAATCATTTGGTGATAAAAAAATTAATACTAAAAGAAAATGGATAAACTTGAAAAACTTATATATTCTGTTAAACATCTTCCTTCATTTTTGTATTTTGGTTCTGTTGGGTTAATAGGATATGACATTTATTGTGATATAATTAAAGAGACAGAGTTTCTTAATGAATATACAGAGACTCCATTATACATTTTATTTTTTTATATTACATATTTAGGATTGAAAAACTTAAAAAAAAATAAATAATATTTTATGAAAAAAAACACATACTATACTTTAAGCTTTATATTAGTTGGCCTTGTGTTATTAGGCGGAAGATATCTTGGATATGGATTTCTTGAAAGGATAATTTCAGCACTTGTAATAGGTGGATTATTTGAATTAGTTTACAGAAAAAAACTTAAAGATTAAATTTTAATAAAATAAAGATGAAAACAAAAAACAAAGAGTTAATTAATAACATATCTCAAACGATCGCTAAGGAGTTAAAAAAAGCTAATGGGGGTAATAAGAAACTTATTGATACACTTCAAAAGATTTTAGACAAGGCTAAATGAAAAAAAGCTAACTAGATAATGAAGGAGAATAAATATAGTTACTTGTCACAAGAACAAATGTTAGAGGTTTGTAATCTAATTAACCCTAATACAAAATGGGAATTTCATCAATACTTAGACAATGATGGAAAGGGTGGTGATGATTGTTATGAGTTTTTAGGTAAAGATGAATCTTGTATTCAATTTAATATACACCAAGCAGAGGATGATGAAATAAGGTGTTATTTAAAAGGTGACTGGGATAATGATGAAGTTCCCCCTGAAAAATTTGTACTTATAGATAATTATTTAGACTCTCAATTGTCTGGACCATCAACATTATTAGAAAAGAAAGCTGATAAAGATTATGGTGAAAAAGTTGAAGAGTGGGACGAAGACCATGCACTAGATTTGGTAATGAATGATATGGTTAAAGACTTGACAGAAGAGGATTTTAAACCAAATAATACCAATCCAGCAAAGGATGCAGGATGCCTATTTGTTTTTATTTTTCTTATCGGCATAATTTTATTCTTGAACTAAACCAATACTATTACTATATCCATCTTCTTGTTTTAGCCTTATATAACGAATATTCTTTACCAAATTTTTCTGTAAGGAAAATCTCTTCTCTTTTGATTTGAAAGCTATTTATCCAAAAATAAAAAAATAAAGGTGTTGTAATTGAGAAAATATTCAAATAAAATATTGATGTTGAAATAACTATCATCAACAAACCTAAATACATCGGGTTTCTTGAATATTTATAGATTCCGGAAGTTATAAGTTTGTTAACTTTTTTAAACTTTATTGGATCAATTGTAGTTTTTGATTTTATAAACTTAAAAATTGGATTAATTAAAATAAGCATCCCAATTAAAAGTATAAGAATAGACATTAATTTTTGATTTGGTAAATGAAATAAATCAATTTTTTTGGATGAAAAATAATTAGAACTAGCTAAAATCAGAACTAATATAGGGGGTGGTATTTTTAACATTTTTTAAATATTACTATAATGTTTCTTAATACTTAAGCTTCTTTTTTACCATCGAAATACATTGAAGCCATCCAGCCCAAAACAGATAGCCAAAACCCGCCCTCATATATAGGATTCTCTTGAAGTATATCAGTAAAAAAACCCAGGAATACAAGCGCCAGGAATACAACCATTATTATTATGATAATCTTTGTTCTATTAGACAAATTATGTTTTTTCATTCCTACAATTTATAATAATTTTATTCCATCGCTCTTATAACTGGAGCTCCCAGAATTCCTGAAACACAATATTCATTAGTAAGTGCAACTAGTTCTGAAAACATTGATTCTCTCTGCTGACCTAAATTCATATGTGCTCCAGCTCCTTCAGGGCCATTATAAATTTCCGTTATACCATATAGCGTATTTCCTGTTTCACCGCTTTCAGGGTCTAACGGATTATTTAATTCTGGGGATTTTAGTACTGCATAACACAATATTATCGGTTCAACATCACCTTCAATATGATGAGTTTCCCTCATAAATTTTTCATGTGTTTCTAAAAAAGATTCCATTCTTAGAGTATCATTATTAGGTACTACAAAAGCTACGTGAAAGCCGATACATCCTGTTTTAATTTTCATAATTATAATTTTTAACATTAATATCTACAATTTACAATAATTTTTAGGCTTCATTTTCAGAATCTTTTATAAACTTTTGGAACTCTGTGGGATCTTTTAAGAAAATAATTACTAGATTTCATATTAGTCAATCTAATTTAACATAACGAAAATCTTTTACTTATTTAAAAATCATACGTAAATAATGACTACACAAGCAGGAGAAATACTTTCATACAACGGAGAAAAAACAACTATTGCAACAGAGCCACTAAAACCTTATTTGGAAACTAGAAGTGATATAAATTTTATTTTTAAATCTACCGCCTTAGTTAGGGGGTATATTGGCACCTGGAAAATTAAAAACAAAAAACTTTATCTTATTTCTCTAATTGGTTTTATTGAAAATAATGAAAAGGTAGACCTTAACTATTTATTTCCGAACAAAAAAGAAGTTTTTGCTGATTGGTTCTCTGGTCAAATTAGAATTCCTGAGGGGAATCTTCTTAAAGAAATCAATTTAGGATACGCCTCTGTTTTTGAAAGAGACAGAGCACTTAATTTTAATAAAGGAATATGGATTAGCGATGATACTATATATAAGATATAGAGCAACATACTATAAACCATAAACAACTTTTTCACTAACTTGTAGATACATTAGCCTCTTTGTTTTTAGATAATAATTAAACCAGCATAGGATATGAAAAAGCCTCTTTATACAATTGCATCCCTCATAACTATGTTATTGATTAGTGAAAGGGCTCTTGATATTTTCTTTGATATTGGGCCTTTTGCTTCAAAATCTATTAAGTTACTTTTTGTTGTAACAGCATTAATTTTATTTGCAATTCATTTTATAAAAACAAATAATAAATCAAAATGAAAAAGCTAATACTATTACTATTTATTCCATATGTAATAATTGCTCAAGACTTCAAAATTGAACATAAAGTGAACGATGATAAAACTGTTGATTTTTCATATAAAAACTTGAGCGCGAATACAATCACAGTGATAGTCAATTTTAGTTTTTTAGAAAATACTATGAGCACAACAAGAGTGGTAGAAAAGGTGTCAAAACCTGAGGGCAAGCTGTTTAAACTAAAGCCTACGAATAACGAACAAAATATAGGCTTTAATTATTCTTATTTGTTTTTTAATCATAATATAAATCCAAAAGTAGATGATAACTTTGTTTATATATTGCCATATAAAAAAGAAACCCAAATGTTAGTAGAGGAGCTTTCTTACTTAGGCTCAACCTACTCAAACAAAGAAGAACCGAAAGGGTGGAAATCTTACTCATTCTCAAGCAATGAAGTTCAAAAAATATTTGCTGTAAGAAAAGGTGTTGTTATTGATGTTGTTAGAGACTATGATGTTGATACAACAAAAACATTCGCATATTATAACAAAATGAACTCCGTTAAAATAGAGCATAATGATGGCACAATAGCTTTATACTCAGGATTTAATAAAGATGAAATATACGTCAATGTTGGAGATATAGTATATCCAAAATATAATACACTTGGAAAAACAAAAGTTTATGATGCAAGAAAAAAACACAGAATCAATTTTTCTTTATTCTATTATTCAACAAAAAATGGTGTAAAATTATCGAGTCTATTTAAAAACGATCAAAAGGAAGTAATTTATATAACACCAACTTTTTATCAAAATGGTGGGTCTATAAACTTGAAGAAAGATTATTTTTATGAATCAGATTATGATGACAAGACACTATTTCAGAACCTTAGTAAAAGACAAATCAAAAAATATAAAAAAGGAAACTTAGTATTATAATAAACAAAATGGGAAGAAGGACAAAGCAACATACGATAAACCATAAACAACTTTTTCACTAACTTGTAAGAACTAACCTTAAAAAACATTATGAAAAACCTTTTTATTTTATTAATATTTTTAATTTTATTTCAAAGTTGTTTTAGTTACAAATCTGTGAATTATGATACTATTTCAAATGATAATAAAAAACAAAAGATTCAAGTTGAAATGCTTGATAGAACAAAATTTAATGGTCAATTAGTTTCTAAAGATGATAAGACAATGACTTTAGAAAATAATGGAAGCACGCAAACAATACTTAAGAAGGATATTTACGAAATCCAAGTTGTAAAGTTTTCAATACTTAAAACTCTAGGTGGTGTTGCTAAAGGAGGTGCCTGGATAGCTGCCGCAGCAGGTATGATTGTTATTATTGCTCTAGCAGGAGTATAAAAACATACGAAATGAAAAAGCTAATACTATTACTATTTATTCCACTTGTCTCATTTGGACAAATAAATGAACAAGACTTTAATTTACCCTTTAGTGATATATCAGAATATCCAACCGAGTTTTCTCAAGCTAATATTGTTTCAAGAATGATTGAGGGTCTTGGGTATAGATATTATTGGGCTTCAAAATCACTAAGTCAAACAGACTTAGAATATAAGTCAAGTGAGGATGCAAGATCTACATTGGAAATAATCAAACATATATATAGCCTAACTAAGATGATTTCTTCATCGTTTAAAAATCAACAATATGAGTTTTCTGATGTGAATCATAGTTACAAAGAATTAAGAGAAAAAACGTTATTAAATTTGAAATATATTCACGAACAATTAAAATTAAATCCTGACTTCTCAAAGCTAAAGATAAGGTTTGAAAGAGGTGGTAATATGATGGAGTTTCCGTTTTGGAATCAAATTAATGGGCCAATTTCTGATGCTTTGTGGCATTGTGGTCAAGTGGTTATGAATAGAAGAGCAAGTGAAAATCCTTTACAATCAGGGGTAAATGTATTTATAGGAAAAACTTCAGGCTCAAACTAAACCAACATACATTAAACAACTAAAAGATACGATAAACCATAAATAACTTTTTCATTAACTTGTAAGAACTAACCTTAAAAAAAATATAATGAAAAACTACTTAAAATTATTTAAAGGGTGTGCTATTTTATTCATATCTCTTTTACTATTGGGATGTAATAATCCATCAGAAAAACAATTAGAATTAGAATTGGCTCAAAGTACATTAGAAAAGAATATCACTATGTATGAAACTGTTTGGAATAAAGTTATTAATGATAGAGAAATAGATTTAATTAATGAAGATTCCTTTGATAAGGATGTTACAGCATTAGCAACCTCAGGAGGAGACATAATTGGATTAGAAAACTTCCAAAACTATTATAATAATTATTTGACAGGGTTCTCAGATGCTGAATTTACGATTGTAGATATTTTTGGTCAAGGGGATAAAATGGTGAAACATTGGAATTTTAAAGGCACTCACGACGGAGATTTTTTTGGGGTTCCTGCAACAGGTAAATCTGTAGATATCTCAGGTACTACTTTAATTAAAATGAAAGATGGAAAAATAGCCTCCGAGCAAGATTATATGGACTTCTTAAGTTTTTATACACAATTAGGGTTATTAGGTCAGTAAACTAAACCGACATAAGATATGAAAATAAAAGAATTTATTTATAATAAAGACACAAAGGAATCTAATTTAGCAGGGGTGTTATTCGTTGTTTTAGTAACAGCAATATGTATAGGAATACTTTATTATTTCTTTTGGATCTAAACCAACATACGATATGAAAAAGGATGAAAAAAGAGCGGTTGGAATCATATTTATAATTGCCTTAATTTTAATTTTAGTTTTAGAGTATTCTAATTATAATACAGAAAAAAGGCTTAAATATGAAAGAGAAAAAGCTGAGGAAAGATTAGAGCTTTCAAAATTAAAAGACTCAATAGAAATTAAAAAAGGCTAACCAACATACGATATGAAAAAAGAATACATCGGAGAATCAGGATATATTTTGTTTGCTTTAACAGCTATTGTTGACTTGTTAAAAACAGCTAATGATTGGGATTCAATTTCAAATACGATTTTCGAGGCCTCATATATTATTGCATTAGTATTAGTTACTTTTGATGTTTACTTAGGATGGAAAAAGAAAAAAAATGTAATAGATCGAATAATTTTACTAATTGTTTTTATTGCTCTTTTCATCTTTTTTTAAGTACTAATATCAATCTTAACCAACATACAATATGAAAAAGCTAATACTCATTTTGGTAATTATCATAGCTACATTAAATCTATTATATACTTTTGGTTATCAAGGTGAGCCAATGAGTCAATTTGAGTTTCTGACTCGAACACTTGGGAGTATAACTGCTATCTTAGGTGGTCTATTTTTATTAATAAAGAAACTTAAATGAAAAAGCTAATACTATAATTATGTACGAAATTTACAAAGATATGACCCTTTGGGATTTGGCTTTTATAGTTTTTTTAAGTGTTATTTTTACTGCTTATAATTATTACAAAAAGAAAAAATGAAAAACAACTAACAAAAAGGCTTATGGAAATTTTTGATGACTTAGGTTTTGAGGAAATTGTTTCTACACTGTTGGTTATTGCTGTAATTGTCTATTTTACATACGTACGTGTTAAGTATTTGTTTAGGGGTGTTAAAAAGAAGAAGGACAAAGTAACACACGATAAACCATAAACAACTTTTTCACTAACTTGTAGATACATTACACAACTACATACTATGCTTGAAGTTCCTGACTACTCAAAAATATTTGATAAATACTATGATGTTTTAAAAGATAAAATAATTAGATATGCTAAAGGAAATTTAGAAGGTGTACCTAAATTTTTTACTGAAAAGTATAATCACGATGACCCAAATTGCAATATAGAAGAATCTATTCAGGACTTTTTGGGCAGTGAATTAAGGGATATTCTTCCTAAAATGCACAGTGAAAGGATAGAGCTTGAAAATGAGGAGGTTGGAGACGATGAAGATGAAGCTTGGGAATGTGGTTTTTGGGGTGATTGTGACGAAGAGTGGGGCTACCTGATGAATGATATAATTAGCAACATAGTTGAAACGGAGAAGCTTGCAACACACGATAAATTATAAACAACTTTTTCACTAACTTATAGATACATTAACCTACTTAATAGAAATGTAATTATTAAGTAAGAAATAATGCTTAACCAACATACGATATGAATAAGTTAAAAGATGCAAGAGACGTTTTAGGTGCAATATGGATTATAAGTATTGTTGTTCGAATTATTAGTAAAGTAACCGATTTATATGTTATGCCAAAATGGAGTGGTTATATGATAATGGGAATTATTTTTACAGTTGCTATATTATCTGCATATATCTATTTTAAAGAAAAAAAGAAATGAAAAAGCTAATACTATTACAATTTACAGTTCTCTTTTATATGTATAAACTGCATTTACATAATCATATTGCATAGTATTATCATCAGTAAAAATAATATAAATATCAGAAGCTGTTAGAGCGTTTGAACCACCTTCAATATAAACTAGCTCATAATAACCATCTTGTACAGACCACGTACCTGTATATTGATTTTCTTCACATCCACTAGATGACAAGCTCCAATAGTCTAAAAAAGTGCCATCATCTCTAAATTCCATAAATAATTCAGGGCAATACCTTTCATTATCATAAGTGGTTAAATAATCTCCTAATAATTCAGAATAATAAAACCAATAGTCTATAACACTACTTTCGGTTTCTGTAGATTTTCTACCGATAACATCTCCTCCTCTGTCATCAACCTCATTATAGTATGAGCCATAGCTAGAACTCTCTTCCAATTGACCGTTGAATTCTCCAACAGCTGAATCTCTAATTAATGTTGCTTGAAACATTCCATCAGTATCGACACTTCCTTCCAAATTGTAAATTATATTATTTTCTAAAGAAGTAAGAGACCCAATTAGCTGTCCATATTCATTAACTGAAACAATCCAACTTCCATTTTCTTCTTGCACAAATGAACCAGACCAGAGTCCTTTAAATTCAGATTCAGTATTGGAGATTGCAAGATTATTTGCAGGCTCATTGGAGCAATTAAAAACAGAAACTGTTACCAAAAATATATATAGTAGTTTTTTCATACCCCCAAGGTACAATAATTTTAAAAGAGAAGGATATGGGAAGTTCTAACTTTGGTGGGTAGTGGTTTAATATGTTCTTCCATACTACATACATAAAAGCAATTTACAATTGCATCTTTTAACATATATAAACCTACCCTACTAACATACTTTTCTACAAAGTTAAAGTTCAATACAGGATACCTATGTTTGATTAATCAATTTTTTTCAAATATATATGACAAGCAGAGTAGGTTGTTTATTGGATGTGTATGTATGATACATAACGTACTTAGTTGTTTAAGGTATATATACTTACTATATATAGTATATATAATGTATAGAGCAACATACGAACTATCAATATCCTTGTTTCTTACTTGACAAATCCTAAACAACTTACTACCTTAACTAAAAATAATTCAGGATGAAAAAACTTTTTACACTTTTAGCATTAACTATCTCATTTAGTATGAATGGACAAATGGACGATCATAGCGCTGGCACTTCAGCAGGATTTTTTGCCGTAGCAATGGGGTATGATACAGCAGCAAGTGGAGACTATTCTACAGCTATGGGAAAAACCACAACTGCAAATGGAATTGAATCTACAGCAATGGGAAGGAGTACAACAGCAAGTGGAAGTCGTTCTACAGCAATGGGAGGTTACACAACAGCAAATGGATATGCTTCTACAGCAATGGGATATAGCACTAACGCAAATGGAAATTATTCTACAGCAATGGGGTATTATACAACAGCGAGTGATTATGCCTCAACTGTCATTGGACAATATAATTCTTCAGGCTCTTCTGTTTCAGCATTTTTAGGTGATGTTTCATTTTCTACATCTGCCCCCGCTTTTGTGATTGGAAATGGAGCAGATGCATCCAATAAATCGGATGCTTTTAAGGTAATGTTTAATGGTGATGCTACAGTTAGTAATGACTTAACAGTAAGTGGAGATGTAGTGATTTCATCCGATGCAAGATTAAAGTCAAACATC